>NZ_ALPM01000094.1:0-9081 GCF_000294595.1 Arthrobacter sp. TB 23
GCGCAGGAAGCCAAAGCGGCCACCCATCTTTATGACCTGATGGCCGAGGAACACCCCTGGGTCGAAGACCTGGACCGTGTTCATGCCCTGGCCGGCGCGGAGATCAGCGCCGCGCTGCGCATCCCGGAACGGACCGCGGGGTTTCTCCTGGATACCAGTGAACTACTGACCCGTGAGTATCCGGCCACGCTGCGCGCGCTGGAGGACGGAAGGCTCTCCCAACGCCATGCCACGGCCGTCGTGCAGGAAGCGATCAGCATCCCCAATACCGTCCCGGCGGTTACCGCCGCGTTTGAAGCCCACCTCATCGGTCTGGCTTGCCAGACTACGGTGGCGAAGTTCACCCGCCAAGCCCAACGGTTACGCGAAGCCTTACACCCCGAGTCGACTACCTTGCGGCGCCGGAAAGCGCTTCAGGACCGTCGCGTGTATTTGGTGCCGGTCCAGGACGGGATGGCCTGGCTCCAAGCCTTCCTGCCCACCGAACAGGCCGCCGGGATCTTCCACCGCGTCGACACCGCAGCCCGTAACCTGCAGGGCCCCGACGAATCCAGGACCCTCACCCAGCTCAGGGCCGATGTCCTGGTGGATGTCCTCACCAGCGCCGGACCCACCGGACACATGAGTGACGCACCCGACCCCGCTGCTAACCCCGCTGCTGCCGCTGGTGCTGACCGGGGCGGGCCGGGAACAGCTAGTCGGCCGGGGGAGGCCAGTACGTTTTGGGGTGTGCAGGCGAAGGTGTTTGTGACCGTCCCGGTGATGACTCTCCTCGGCGGGGACACACCGGGTGAGTTGGAAGGCTATGGTCCGCTTGATCCCGAGACGGCCCGGAAGCTCGCCGGGCACGCACCATCGTTCACCAGGATCCTTACCCACCCCTTTACCGGGGCCAGGCTGGGCGCTGATGCGACCACGTATCGGGTCCCGCAGGACCTGAAGGATGCGGTCCGGGTTAGGGACGGGACCTGTCGGCATCCGGGATGTAACCGGTTGGCGGTGTTCTGCGAACTCGACCACACCACACCCTGGTCCCAAGGAGGGACGACCAGCTACGGGAATCTGGCGGCCCTGTGTAAACGTCACCACATGTTCAAAACCGAAGGCTACTGGCACTACCAACAACCAGACCCCGGGACCATCATCGCGATCTCACCACTCGGCGAAACCTACCTCACCACCGCCGACCCACCACCAGCACCACCACACCCGGTCCCAGACCCGGACCCTGCACCCTTCTAGTTTTCAGCCGGGGTGTGTCACGGGGTCAGGACAGGGCCTTATCTGGGTGGGATACCGCTGAGACTCGAGTTGGTCGGCTATCCCAGCGGGTCCAATTATCCGAGGGAATGGACAGTCAAAGCAGCGGTGGACACAGCGACAGCTGAGATTGCCAACAGCGACACTGCCGCCAGCTTGTATCCGGGAGTAAGAACCCGCGGACCTCTCCGGCTACGCCCGTGCGGACCCCGGAGCCAGTTGGACCTGCGGATCGGATCCTCCACCAGATGGTAGGTGTAGATCGCCGCAAGGGTGATGGCTACTGCATAGGCTGCCCGTTCAACCGGACCGTCACCCAGCATTGTGGTCCCCAAAACGATGACTGGGACATGCCAGAGGTACAACGAGTAGGAGATGGTCCCGACATAGGTCGACACCGGATTCGTCAAGGGCCACAGTGGGGGTGCCTGGCCACTGGTCCCAGCAACGATCACGGCCGCCGTCGAAAGGACCGGCAGTACAGCCCACGGGCTGGACAGGCCCGAGCTCTCACTGAGCGTTGCCAGAGACACCACTATCCCCGCCAGACCTCCATAGCCGAGCATCATCCGGTTCCACCGGCCCAATCGGGTGAAGGCGCTGGCATAGACCGCGATCAATGCCCCCACACCCAGTTCCCACGCCCGTGCAAAGGAGGAAAAGTAGGAGACGGCGGGCGAATCGACGGCTATCCACAACGCCCAGCCAAAAGATAGGACGGTGAGAGTCACCAGAATCGTCCCTATCCCCAGGATCACATCGGGGGCACTCGATCCCGCGCTGCGGCGGCCCAAAAGAAAGAGACAGCCCAGCAAAAGCAGCGGCCACACCAGGTAGAACTGACCGACAACAGCCAGAGCCCAGTAATGCTCGAGCGGAGACCCCGCACCGACGGGTTGAAATGGGTCGGTTCCTGTGGCAATAGCATGCCAGTTTACTACCAGGAGGCTCGCCCATAAGCTGTCGATAGCCGTGGTAAGAAATCGTTCGGCACTAAAGATAATCCATGCCGCGCCCACGGTCACCACCAGTGTGAGGGCTGCCGCTGGCGCAGCACGCCGGATCCGATTCCGGTAGAAACTAATCAACGAGAAACGCCCTATGCTTTTGTATTCGCTGACCAGCAATCCGGTGATGAGGAAGCCAGAAATCACAAAAAACATGTCGATACCAACAAATCCACCCACCGGCCAGGCGGCAAGATTGCTGAGAATAATTGCGACGACGGCGATCATCTGTAGGCCCAGAATGTCACGTCGCAGGAAGGCGGGAGCTTTCCGTGGACGGGCGCGAAGGGCAAGGAACTGCGACCGTATCCCCCGCCGACGCCGCAATAACCCAGCCATCGCCTAGCTGCCTAGTCGACCGCTATAGAACCGCGAAAAGGGTCACCACTGCGGCTACCGCTGAGAGGACGAGAACCCCCATCAACGCCAGCTTGTCAGAGTGACGCATCCGGTACTTATCGCGACGCCTACCTCGAGGTAATCCAGCCATGTTTGTCATGCACTCAAAATAGGTGCCGCAACGCCCAGGCGAAATGCTGTCGCCTACTTCACTTTGTCCGAGTAGTACTTGAATGGAACATAATCGAAAACAGCCTCCCTACTTGCCGAGCACTTCGGCAGCGGTAAGCCACTGCAGCTCCAGGTCCTGCTGTTCGGCCTGAACTACCTGGAGTTTCTTATTGAGTGTTGCCATCTTGTCGAAGTCGACGTCTCCCGAAGCTCCATCATTCATTTGGTGCTGAATTTTCTCGACCTGCGCCGCCGCCTTGCCGAGCTGGCGTTCGATGCGGGTCAGGTCCTTCTTCGCCTGTCTTGTCTCCTCGGAGCTGTACCTGGGAGCGGACTCCGCGCCATTCTGTCCTTCATCGGAGTTCAGGGGCGAAGCGCCCGACCCGGCTTCAGCCGCGCGTCGCAGTTCCAGATACTGGTCGACACCGCGGGGCAGATCACGGAGCTTCCCATCACCCAGCAGCGCCATTTGGGAGTCAGTGACTCGTTCCAGCAGGTAGCGGTCGTGCGAGACGACCACGAGAGTACCCGGCCAGCCGTCCAGCACATCCTCGATCGCTGCCAGAGTGTCCGTGTCGAGGTCGTTGGTTGGTTCGTCAAGCATCAGCACATTCGGCTCACCGACCAGTAGCCGAAGGAGCTGCAGCCGGCGTCGTTCGCCACCCGAGAGGTCCTTCACCTTTGTCCACTGCTTCTCGTTGGTGAAGCCAAGCTGTTCCACCAGCTGACTGGCAGAAACCTCACGGCCGCCGACGCTGAACACTCGCTTTTCCTGCTCGATCACTTCAGTGACGCGCAGGTGCTCGAGTTCGTCGAGCTCCTTGACCTCCTGGGAGAGCACTGCCGTCTGAACCGTCTTGCCCTTCTTCAGCCGACCGGCGTCAGGAGTAACGTCACCGTTCAGCATCCGCAGGAGGGTGGTCTTGCCCGACCCGTTGACGCCCACCAGGCCCAGCCGCTGCCCGGGAGCCAACCGGAGAGTAATTCCGTCGAAGAGGGTCTTCTCCCCCAACGCCAGCGAAACATTCTCCAAATCCAGTACATCTTTGCCCTGACGTGCCATCGCCATCTTGCTCAACGCGAGCGAATCCCGGGGCTCGGGCACGTCCGCGATCAGCGCGTTCGCCGCCTCAATGCGGAACTTCGGCTTGGCCGTCCGTGCGGGAGCGCCCCGGCGTAGCCAGGCCAGTTCCTTCTTGACCAGCTGCTGCCGTTTTCCTTCGACCACCGAGTCCATCCGGTCACGCTCTGCGCGGGCCAGGACATAGGCTGCGTAACCGCCGTCGAACCCGTCGACGACGCCGTCATGCACCTCCCACGTGCGGGTACAGATTTCGTCCAGGAACCAGCGATCGTGGGTCACTACCAGCAGGCCACCGTCGGTCGGACGCCAGCGCTCGGCAAGGTGGCGGGCAAGCCACGCCACGCCCTCCACATCGAGGTGGTTGGTGGGCTCGTCGAGCATGATGACGTCGTCATCGCCGATCAGGAGCTTCGCCAACGCGACCCGACGCTTCTGCCCACCAGAAAGCGATGAGACCTTCGCATGCCAGTCAACCTCGGCGACGAGACCGCCCATTACGTCGCGGATCTTGGGGTTCGACGCCCACTCATGGTCTGCCTGGTCGCCCACGATGGCCTCACCAACGCTAAGGTCACCGTCCAGGACGTCCGTCTGGTCCAGATACCCGACGTGTACGTCGCGTCGTCGGGTGACACGTCCCTCATCGGGGGTGGCTCGCTGTGCAAGGAGTCGCATCAGGGTGGATTTGCCGTCGCCGTTGCGACCCACCATCCCGATGCGGTCGCCGTCCTCGATGCCGAGGGAAACGCCGTCAAGGACTGTGCGGGTGGCAAACGTAACGCTGACGCTTTCAGCGCCCAGAAGATGTGCCAAGGGAGTGCTGCTTCCTAATCGTGGAGTTAAAAAATGGCTTGAACTGGCCCAGCTTCGGTGGCAGGTCAGGCGATGTAGTCGGTAACAATTCTGGCACCGTAGACCGGCCCATGCACGGCTGTGGCTTTCAGGCCGCTATCCGTAAGCTGTCCGGCCAATGCCGCCGCATGTTCTTCGCTCTCCGCAAGGAAGGCGACGGTAGGCCCCGAGCCGGAGACCAGGCCGGCGAGGGCTCCTGCGCCCGTCCCGGTTTTCAGGATGTCGACAAGCCCCGGGGCAAGCTCAAGCGCAGCGGCCTGCAGGTCGTTGTGCAGCAGATCCGCCAGTGCCCGGGCATCGCCGGACCGCATTGCCCCAAGAATCCGTGGGTCAATCTCGGGCGGCGCCCCCGGTTCGGTGCCTTCGCGCAGACGAATCTCATCGAGAGTCCGGTAGACCTCTGGCGTAGACAGTCCATAGCCAGAGGTCACGAGCACCCAGTAGAGGGGGGTTTTGGAAATCGCCGGGGTTAGCTGCTCGCCCACCCCAACGCCGACCGCTGTGCCGCCGACCAGTGCGAACGGAACATCGGCGCCGAGTTCCGCGGCCATGTTAGCCAGCTCGTCACGGGAAAAGCCACTCTTCCACAGTGCATCGCATGCGATCAGCGTAGCGGCCGCATCGGCAGATCCACCGCCCATCCCGCCTGCCACGGGTACCCGCTTCGTGATGTCCAACAATAACCCGGTTGAGTTCTCGCTGAGATCGGCGAGCAGCGCGGCCGCGCGGGCGGCCAGATTGGTGGCATCCAGCGGAATGCTCTCAACCGGCAGGTTGAGTGACCCCTGCCCGTTGACTGTCACAATTGTGCCCGGTTCTTCACTGACGGTTGCGGTGACCTCTTCGTACAGGGAAACGGCTAGATAGACGCTGGCGACACTGTGGTAGCCATCTTCCCGTAGCGGGCCAACCCGAAACGAGACGTTGATCTTTCCGGGCGCGCGGACTCGGACGCTGGCTGGTACGCCACCAAATAGTCCTGCCGTTTTACCTGCCTCCATAGTCTCCAACCTAGGCTACCGGGCACTGAACCGGGAAACCTGCGGCCGTCGAGGCCGCAAAAACGAAAGTAAAAGCATTGCGGAAAACTAGTAAGCGTGCTTACATTGCGAAGGTAAGCAGGATTACTATCCGGAGGAAATACTATGACTACCCAGAATTGGTCAGAGGACCCATTGACGGCAGCGCCGTCAGGAGAGCGTGTTCAGTCCGCCTCGGTGACCTCGTCCGTAACCACCGAAGAACGCAACGGCTCCACCGGGGTAAAAGACCAGGCGACAGGCCAGGCGAAAGAGGTGGGCCGCGAAGGTTTGGATGCAGCACAGAATGTCGCCCAGACCGCGGGCACCGAAGCGAAGAATGTTGCGGATGAAGCCAGCACACAGGCGAAGAACCTGCTCGGCGAGCTGGGGTCTGATCTCAAGGAACAGGCCGGTGCCAGCCAGCAGAAGGCCGCCGAGGGCTTACGCTCCATCAGTGATGAGCTCGGTTCGATGGCCGACAATGGCGACCAGAGTGGACCCGCCAACAGCCTCGTTCGCCAGGCTGCCCAGCGCTCGGGCGACGTCGCAGGTTGGCTGGAAGGCCGGGACCCAGGCTCCCTCCTGGAGGAAGTGAAGGGATTCGCCAGCCGTCGGCCAGGGACGTTCCTGATGATGGCCGCCGGAGCAGGTCTGCTCGCTGGTCGCCTCACCCGAGGCCTGGCTGGGGCGGGATCCGACGATCAGAACGCCACGCCAGCCAACCCGGCGCCCGAGTACCCGCCGACGGTTCCAGCACAGCGTGATACTTCCAATAATTTCAGCTCGCCCACCGCCGCCACCCCGGTTACTAGTGCTACGGGAGTAGCTGCTAGCGGAACTGGCGCTTCGGGACATGACCTCAGCGATCCCCTGAGCGACCCGTTGGCCGCAGAACCGGTCATTGAGCCCGGTCGGCGCACCCAGGACGGGCCACTGGACAGGGACTTGCGCTGATGAGCGGAACCCACACCGGAGGGCCCCCATCATACGAGCCGCCGCGCACCGAGGCCGAGGACCGGGCCGCCAACGAATCCCTGGGGTCTCTACTCAGTGATGTCAGCCGCGACCTCTCCACGCTGATGCGCCAGGAACTCGAGTTGGCGAAAGCCGAACTCCGTGAAAGCGGAACCAAGGCCGGCAAAGGTGCAGGGATGTTCGGTGGCGCAGCTATCGCCGGACACTTTGTACTGCTGTTCCTGTCGCTCGCGCTGATGTGGGCGCTGGACGGCCTCGTTGGCCTTGGCTGGTCTGCAGTGATCGTCGCAGTCATCTGGGGCATCATTGCCGCCGTGCTTGCGTTGACCGGCAAAAAAGAACTGAAAAGCGTGCGCGGCATGCCCGCGACAGCCGAAACCGTCAAAGACATTCCCCCCACTCTGAAACCAGGTGAACCTACCCCATGAGCCAGACACCAGAACAGATTCGTGAAGATATTGAACGCACCCGTCGCGACCTTGGCACCGACGTCGACGCCGTCGCCGACAAGGTAAGCCCGTCCAGCATCGCTCAACGCCAGGGCGACAAAGTGCGGAGCGCTGTTGGAGGAATCAAGACCTCCGTAATGGGCTCGGCCGACCAGGCCTCCAGCGGAACGAAGTCGGCAGTCCACAACGCCGGCGATGCCGTCCAGGATGCACCACATCAGCTGGGCAACAAGACCAGGGGTAACCCCTTGGCCGCGGGCTTGATCGCGTTCGGCGCTGGAATGCTCATTTCATCGCTGATCCCGGCGAGCGAGAAGGAGAAGGAAGCTGCAACGGCGCTGAAGGAGAAGGCTGAGCCTCTCACCAGCAGCGTCACCGACGCGGCGAAGACAGTTGTCGAGGATCTGAAGGAGCCAGCGCAGGAGGCGATGGATTCGGTCAAGGAGACAGCCGCCAGTTCAGTGAACACTGTCAAGGAAGAAGGTACGTCGGCAGCCGCCGACGTCAAAGGCTCGGCCCAGGACGCGAAAGACAACGTTCAAAACGAAGCCAGCCGCTCCTAGCGGGCGCTAGCCGTCCCAAACCCCGGGATCGAGTCAACGCAAATAGCCGAAATCCGTTGGAAAACCGGTCATATCTGTTGACTCGACCCCGGGGTTAGCGCCACGCACGAGCACGATCCCCGGGGTAGCACCACGTACGGACTCGATTACGGAGCGGTCGACTGCACGGGTTTCGCCTCGGCGATACGGGCAAACGCGGCGATGTCGAGCATTTCACCCCGAAGACTCGGGTCTACGCCAGCAGCGGCAAGGGCCTCTCCAGCGAGGACCGGGCTGCCCGCCCACCCGGCGAGGGCGGCGCGCAATGTTTTGCGCCGCTGGGCAAACGCCGCGTCGATGACGGCGAAAACCTCACGGCGGCTGGCCGACGTCGCCGGCGGCTCGTGTCTGACAAACCCGACGAGCCCGGAGGCGATCTTCGGCGCCGGCCAAAACACATTCATCCCGATTACGCCCGACTTGCGCATGGTCGCGTACCAGGCAGCCTTGACCGAGGGTACCCCGTAGGTTTTTGAACCGGGGCCCGCTGCCATCCGATCGGCTACCTCGTCCTGCACCATGACCAGTCCGTGGCGCAGCGACGGGAAGTTCTCCAAAAGGTTCAGGACCACCGGCACTGCGACGTTATATGGCAGATTCGCCACCAGCGCGGTGGGCGGGTGTGGCAGTTCGGTAACCCGCATCGCGTCAGCGAGCACCACGTCCAGGTTGGCTGCAGTCTCCGGCCGCCACCTGGCGACCGTGTCCGGTAGGCGCCCGGCCAGCACCGGGTCGATTTCCACCGCCACCACCCGGGCCGCAGCGTCGAGAAGGCCCAACGTCAGAGATCCGAGGCCAGGACCCACCTCGAGGACCGTCTCTCCCGGGTCAATATGAGCTGCCGCGACGATCCGCCGAATAGTGTTGCCGTCGATGACGAAATTCTGGCCGAGGGTCTTGGTGGGCCGCAAATCCAGGTCAGCGGCCAACCGGCGGACATCACCGGCGCCGAATAGGGGTTGGACCGGCTGGGGGTTAGGGGGCTGAGTCACCTAAGCCATGGTAGTCGGGCGCCACGCAAAAGCGGGCCCCGCCTGGGGAACCCGATTTTGGTGTTTGGTTGCCCGTAGGCCGCTACCCGAGGTGCTATCCAAGCCCGAGCTTCGCCGAACAGGAAGGCCAGTGGCCCCAACCGCCGTTTTGCTTGAGCACTTCAGCAGTGGCAATCTGCTCCGCTGGCGACGCGAGATGCGGCAGCGGGGCATACTTGCCACCACCCGCACCCAGCCAGCTCGGGGCACTGAACTGCAGTCCACCGTAGTAGCCGTTTCCGGTATTGATGGACCAGTTCCCCCCGGACTCACACTGGGCCAGCGCCTG
>NZ_ALPM01000095.1:0-18916 GCF_000294595.1 Arthrobacter sp. TB 23
GGGGCCGCTTGATCCGGCGGGCTCAGGCTCATCCGCAGGTGCCGACACCTCCACGCGCTCCGGCTCCGGCTCCGGTTTGGTCTCGGGCTCTGGTTCTGGCTTCGGCTCCCGCGTGCCGATGGCAAGTAGTTCAGTCACGGGTTCGAGGGTGACTTTATCGCTGAGGAGTTCGCGATTCTCCTCCCGACCGTCGATCACCACGGCAGTGAAGATTTTGGTCCGCTCGCCGTCGACACCGGCCCTGGTAACGCGCTGCTCGCCCACATCGAGCGTGTCGTCGTGGACCTCGTCGGTGGTGAAACTGATGCTTTCGGTGACGGTCTCGCGGTGGTCGCTGTCGACTCGGGTGATTTTCAGCCCAAGGCCGTCGACGAGGGAGGAGGTGACCGGAACGCTGACCCGATCCTCGTCACCGAGAACAATTTCCGCTTCGTCGAACAGGTCCTGAACCGATTTTACGGTGGATGTATGGGTTGCCGTCGAACCATCGACGGTCACGGTCACGCTTTTGGGGGTCGAGATTTCCAGTTCGGAGCTGAGCGTAGTCAGGCGGGTTTCGAGGTCAGCTGAAATTGCTGAGGAATCGGCGACCCCCAGCTCGTTGACTACGTCCCCTACCGTCGATCCGGTGGTGTGAACAACGGTGTCCGCTCCGTTGAGTACGACGTCGATCGCCGTGGCCCTGGTGATCTGGATGGCCGAACCATCCTCGACGGCTGCCGCCAGCGAAGGGGTGACCTGGTCGTTCTCGGTAACGACGACGTTGGAGTTGGCTAGCACTTCGCCGACGGTTCCGCCAAAGGTCTGAACGGTACTTGCCTGGCCGTCGATGTTGAGGACTATCGACTTGTTGTTGCCAACAAAGGCGACGAGTCCAAGCACCAGACACATCATGACTATCCCCTGGCCGGCTGTCTTGATCCAACGATTTCTGCTCGCCACAAAGTCCCTTACGGTCGACTTCATCCGGGCACGGGGGAAACACGGCAGTAAATTGGCACACCGGTGGCCCGGGTACGTCACTGCCGTGAAGGCATGCACTAGTGGCGGGAGATCTGGTCGCCCGAACGGCAGCGACCAGCCAATCCCGCAAAAGAACTGTATTAGACGGAAAGCCTTCCCCGACCCCGGCTAATAAATGCTCACCGTAACCGAAATGAGATAAACGGGCAAGTCGGGCCAGTCCCACACTGGTTAGCCGAGCTCCCACTCTCCATACACCCGCCGGGTGTTATCTGCGATCGACTGGCACAGTGTCGCCAGGTCGGCGTCAAGCACATCCGCCATCCCTCTGACCGTGTAGGGCACCAGATACGGTGCGTTTGGCCGGCCGCGGAACGGGTGCGGCGTCAGGAACGGAGCGTCAGTTTCGGTCAGCACCAGCGCCGGATCGGCAATACGCAGCGCTTCCCTGAGATTGTCTGCATTTTTGAAGGTCACCGTCCCGGCGAAGGACATGTACCACCCGGCGTCGTTGCAGATTCTGGCGAGATCGGCGCCACCGGAGAAGCAATGGAAGACCACCCGGTCCGGCGCACCCTCACTGCGAAGGGTGGAAACGACGTCGTCGTGTGCGTCCCGGTCATGGATCTGGAGCGTGAGATCCAGCCGTTTGGCGATATCGAGGTGCCGTCGAAAAGAATATTGCTGGCTGTCGATCCCCGCAGCGGGAGTCCGGTAGTAGTCCAGGCCGGTCTCCCCAATGGCCCGCACCCGGGGATGAGTAGCCAATTCTTCGATTTCCGCGAGCGCGGCGTCGAGGCCTCCGCGCTCCGCGAGCAGCGGGGCATCGTTGGGGTGAATCGCTACCGCCCCCAGCAGGCGGGGTTCCTGATCGATGGCCTGAACAGTGAATCGTGATGACTCGAGATCGCACCCCACCTGCACTGCGCCGCACACGCCCACAGCGGCAGCAGCATCAAGAGCTGCTGCGACGCTGACCAACGGGAGACCGCTGCGGAAGTCCAGGTGGGTGTGATTGTCCATCACCGGCACCGGCAAGGGTTCGGGCGCTGGCGGGTAGCTCCGCTTGTCTTCGCGACCGGCACCAACCGGAGCGTCGCCGTCGGCGGTTGGACTGGGTGAGACGGGGCGGTAGGCCGGAGGAATAGCTGTAGAAGGCATAGTCCAACCCTAGCCACCGGCACATTGGCTGAGGAACTTATCTCCACGACACCAAGTTGTCCTAGTAATCTGTAACAAAGCAGTTGCTGCGTACTCCACGGACCGAACAACCGCCGGGGTGACTGACCAGGGCTGGCCGACTCAACTGCACGTTGGCGTGCAGTGTACGCGGAAGGTTCGCATGGACGCCCACAACCAGTACGTCTCACCCAATGGCAGGACCGGGAGGGAGGACTCCCCCACCTTGGGCGATGCTCCAGCGATGACCGCGCAGCGTTTCGACGAAACCGCTGGCCAGATCCTGGGATCGATCAACACGGTTATTGACGGCAAGCCCGCCGCGGCGCGGCTGGCGCTGACCGTGTTGCTGGCCCAGGGTCATCTGTTGCTGGAGGACGTGCCCGGAGTGGGTAAAACCATGTTGGCGAAAACACTGGCCCGCACCATCGATTGCTCAGTCAACCGGATCCAGTTCACGCCGGACCTGCTGCCGTCCGATGTCTCTGGGGTGTCGATCTATAACCAGGACACCCACCGGTTCGAGTTCCGGCGGGGTCCCGTTTTCGCCAACATCGTGATCGGTGACGAGATCAACCGCGCCTCAGCGAAGACACAGTCAGCCCTCCTCGAATGTATGGAAGAGCACCAGGTCACTGTTGATGGTGGGACTTACCGGCTGGGTGAACCCTTCATGGTGGTGGCAACCCAGAATCCGATCGAGATGGAGGGGACCTACCCGTTGCCCGAGGCGCAACGGGACCGGTTTATGGCCCGTATCTCAATGGGCTACCCGGACCGCAGCGCCGAATTGCAGATGCTTCAGAACCACCAGTCCATCTCTCCGCTGGAAGCGGTCCGTCCCGTGGCGAATGTGGCGGACGTTGCCGCGATGATGGAACAGGTGCGCCGGGTCTATGTCTCTCCCACGGTGCGCGATTACACGGTGGCGATCGGTCAGGCGACCCGGGACCATCACTTGCTGCGGCTTGGCGCCAGCCCGCGCGCACTCCTGCAGTTGCTCCGTGCTGCCAAGGCCGGCGCTGCATTGGAGAGCAGGGATTTTGTGCTGCCCGATGACATTGCTGCCGTCGCTGAACCAGTGTTATCCCACCGGTTGATCCTGGACCGCAAGGCACTGAGCGCGGGAGAAACCCCCCAGAGCGTGGTGGCGGGCATCCTGTCGAAGGTTCCAGTGGAACGCACGACGGCGAACTCCTACCTTCGCGCATAGGCGGCGGGATGCAACTGCTCGCCAGACTGCCGTCCCGGGTCCTTACGCCGCGTGGTTGGGGACTGGTGATCGCGGGGGTGACTGCACTCCTGTTCGCACAGTTCCTCGGCCGCCGGGACCTGCTGTACCTTGGCGTGCTGCTGATCTGCCTCCCGCTCCTGTCGGTCCTGATGCTGCGCCTGATCAAACCCCGCTTCACGGTCGAGCGGAAGTTCGCCCCGCAGACCATGGAGACGGGCTTCACCTCGACCGTCACCCTGTCGGTCGCAGCGAGCGGCCCGGTCAGCGGGAGCATGGTGATGCAGGAAATGTTGCCCGCCCGGTTCGGTGAGTCCCCCGAGTTCCACTACCCGTCCCGTCTTCCAACCCGGGGCGCCAGCGTGTACGAGTATCGTCTGCGCTCCTCCGGCCGGGGCGTGTTCGACGTCGGACCGGTCACCGCCGCCTTTACCGATCCCTTTGGGCTCGGCACCTCACTCCATACCCTGGGCGGCACCGACCGGCTGGNNGGTGGTCACCCCCGCCCCGGTGGAGCTGCCCCATTCGCCGTTGACCGGCGCCCGGGGCGCCGATGGTTTCGCTGCAACCCGACGCAACGCCAACCCCAGCG
Source organism: Arthrobacter sp. TB 23 (assembly GCF_000294595.1). Lineage (NCBI taxonomy): Bacteria > Bacillati > Actinomycetota > Actinomycetes > Micrococcales > Micrococcaceae > Arthrobacter > Arthrobacter sp. TB 23. The sequence goes on from NZ_ALPM01000095.1 coordinate 3,966, forward strand.
ACGACGACATCATGACCCGCGAGTATCGGCCCGGCGATCCGATGCGCCGGGTCCACTGGGCAGCGACCGCACGACACAATGAGTTGATGGTGCGCCAGGAAGAGTCGGTCACCACGCCCGAGGCCACCCTCATCCTCGAACAACGCCAGATCAGGTACAGCTCAGGGGTGATCGGCGCATTCGGTGCCGACCTGGAGGATGATGGCACGTCGCTGCGATCTGCTCCGGGCTTCGAATGGGCGGTCATCGCTGCGATGTCCATCACCGCGCACCTGCTCGAACGCAACTATGCCCTGCGGTTTGTGGATGAGACCGGCGCCCCAGCCCTGCAATCGTCGGTGTCCGCTCCATGGCCGGAGGACGAGGAACACGCAGGACAGACGGGGATCCATAACGTTGCGGAGGGGCTGGCCGCTCTGGAGCTCTTCCCCGATCTGTCCAAACGGACTACTAGCCGGCGGCACTCGCGGCGCAGCCCATCGCCCGTCAACACCGGCACAGCACCGTCTGCACGACGTCAGCCGTTTGGTGACCCAATGATGGACAAGCTCGCCTCCTACCGGAACCGCGGCCCCCTGATCGCTATCCTTGGCGCCATCACCGTCGCCGAGGCACGGGACCTGGCCGCTGCCACCGAGTACGGGTCCACCTCGTTTGCAATTCTGGTCGCTGACCGGCCCCAGGACCTGCATCCGGTAATGGAAATCCTGCGTGCTGCCGGCTGGCACGCGGTGGCGGTGTCGCCCTCCGCCGATCTGGCAGCTGCCTGGACCTACTTCGACTCCCCTGTCGGGGCCAGCGCATCAACAGCAAAGACCACTGTCGGGGCTGGCGCTGTCGGGGCTAACACTGTCGGGGCTGGCGCTGTCGGGGCTCACACTGTCGGGGCTGGCACTATTAAAGCTGACACGGTGCGGGGCGCGGTCCGCTCCACGACCACATCGCCTGGCGGCCAACCGTGACCTCTACCTTGCCCCGCCCCGCGCTTTCGCCGCAGCGGTTGGCGCCGCAAACCGGTCGACGGTTTCGGACCGACCAGCGGCATTGGGTCTCGACGGCAGCAGTATTTGTCGCCGTCATGCTGACCTCCCTGAACCTGAATTCGGTGGTGCTGGGTTGGACCTGGCTTAACCCGGTGGCATTCACCGTTGGCGGTGTGCTGCTGGTCATGGGTGTTGCCAGAAGCATCCGTCTACCGGGTGCGCTGGTCCCGGTCGCTGGAATCCTGGCCCTCGTGGGATCGCTGGTCTGGCAGTTCTTCCCCACCCAGAACGTCTTCGGGGTCTTCCCCGGCGAAGGCTCGGCCGGGCGGCTGGCGGTCCTGTTGAATCATGCCGAGAACACGGTGGTGTCACAGGTGGCGCCGGTATTGCCCGGGACCGGTATTTTCATGGTCATCTGCGCGGGGCTGGGTCTGATCGCGATTCTCACCGACACGCTGGCCACCACCCTCAGAATGCCCGCCATCAGCGGTCTGGCGTTGCTCGCCGTCCTGGTGATTCCCGCCGTCGTGCGGCAACAAAGTGTTGGAATTCCCGGGTTCGTGGCGGCGGTGGTGGGTTTCCTTCTGATCCTCGGCTGCGTCCAGTGGCGGGACAGCCAGCAGGCAGCCGGTCCGTCCCACGATGCCTCGGGCGGCCGGCTGGCCCGCGGGTTGTCGATCGGCGCCGCGGCCCTGGCGGTCACGGTGCTGGTCCCCTTGGCCATTCCGGGATTCAATGTGGGGGCGTTCCCCCAGGGTGCCAAGGTCAATTTGTGGGGTACCGCCACCGGGCTAAATCCGGTCGTGACCCTGGGAAATGATCTACGGAATCCCACTGGCTACGGCCAGATTACCTATGCCACCGACTCCCCGGATGCGCTCTACCTCCGGGCTGTCACCCTCGAGGACTTCGACGGACAGCGGTGGGAACCGGACCAGCGGTACGGCCTCAGGGAACCCGGGGTGGAGAACATGGGAACCGACGAGGTGAGAGCTTCCATCGACACCGGAGTAGTCACCACCACCCGGATCACCACTAATTCGTTCACCAGCCCCTGGCTCCTCGCCCCCTATGCTCCGGTGGGTTTCTCCAACCTTTCGGGCCGCTGGTCCTGGGATCCGCTGAACCTCAGCGTGATTGCCACCGATAACGGGTCCACCGCCCAGCAACAGTACGACGTCCGCAGCGCTGAGCCGGAACTTTCCCGCGAGGTGCTGGAGGATATTGGCCCGGTCCCCGAGGGGGCTGTCGACGCCCAGTTTCTGGCCCTGCCGGACACCACTCCCGGGATCATCAGGGACACGGCCGCGGAGCTGACCGACGACATCGCCAACCCCTATCAGCAGGCTCTGGCCATCCAGAACTATCTGCGGGGACCAGCCTTCACCTATTCGGTCGACGCCCCGGTCGACGGCGGGTATGACGGGAACAGCCTCGACGTCGTTGCCCGTTTCCTCGAATCCCGGTCCGGGTACTGCGTCCACTATGCCGGTGCAATGGCGGTGATGGCCCGTCTGGCGGGCATTCCCAGCAGAGTGGCTGTCGGCTATGCGCCCGGCGATGCGACCGGAGGATCGGTGCAGGGCCCCGACGGGCTTGAGCTGACCGAGTTTACGGTGACCTCCCAGGACGCCCATGCGTGGCCTGAGCTCTATTTCGACGGCGTCGGCTGGGTGAAATTCGAGCCCACACCCTCCCGCGGCGTGGTTCCCGACTACGCGCAGACGGCCTTTGCCCCCGGATCGCCGGTGCCGAATACCGACGACCTGACGCCGGGGGGCAATCCGCCGCTCGAACCGGGCACGCCAGTGGATCCCCCGATGGGCGCCGACGGCCAGCCTGCCGGAGAAGCCGATCCTGACCGGGCGAGGGAGACCTCGGCTCTGATCACAGCGGCACTGGTGGTCGCTGCACTCCTGCTCATCGTGCCGTTCCTGTTGCGCACCCTGCGCAGCCGGAATCGCCGTCGCAAGTTCAACGCGGCCGTAGGATCCAGGGGGGCAGCAACACTGGCCTGGGCCGAAGCCACCGACCTTGCGGCCGACTATGGCCACCCTGCGCTGCCCACCGACACCCCCCGAACCTTCGCTACCCGGCTAGCGGCCAGCACCAGGATTGATGATGCGGCGGCGACCGCCCTGGCTCGGCTCAGCTGCGCCTACGAGACTGAGGAGTACGCCCACCCGGACCACCTCGTGCACGCCGGGTGGGAGGACATCGAGTCCGTCGTCCGGTCCCTCCGGGAACGCAGCAGCCGCACCGTGCGGTTCAGGGCTCGGTGGCTGCCCAGGTCCCTCTCCAACGACTCCTGACCATGACCTCAGCGAGTCGTCAGGAAGCGGTGGGGTCAGCGATGCCGACGTACTGGGTGTAGAGGTACTCCTCGATCCCCTCGGAACCACCCTCACGGCCCAGCCCGGACTGCTTCACTCCCCCAAACGGCGCCGCGGCGTTGGACACCACGCCAGCGTTCAGGCCGAGCATCCCGACGTCGAGCCGCTCACCGATGCGCAAGCTGCGGTTCAGATCGCGGGTGAACACATAGGCAACCAGTCCGTACTCGGTGTCATTGGCTAGCCGGACTGCCTCGTCCTCCGAGGCGAAGGTGATGATTGGCGCGACGGGACCGAAGATCTCTTCCTGCAGGATCCGCGATCCCGGTGCCACATCGGTCAGGACGGTCGCCTGGTAGAAGTACCCTGGGCCGTCCACCGGCGCGCCACCGACGAGGCAGGTGGCTCCGTCGTCGAGTGCTGAAGTGACCAGTTCGTGCACCTTGGTGCGGCTCTTCTCATCGATGAGCGGGCCGAGCGTCGAGGTTTCCTCGGTGCCGCGGGACGTTTCGAGCGTCTTCATCTTCGCAGCGAACTTCTCGGCGAACTCAGCCGCCACCGATTCGTGGACGATGAACCGGTTGGCTGCGGTGCAGGCTTCTCCCATGTTGCGAAGCTTCGCGAGCATCGCGCCCGCCACTGCGGCGTCGACGTCAGCGTCTTCGAAGACCACGAATGGGGCGTTGCCGCCGAGCTCCATCGACGTGCGCAGCACGTTCTTCGCCGCTGCGGCCAGCAGGTTGCGGCCCACCGGGGTCGACCCGGTGAAGGACAGCTTGCGGAGGCGGCTGTCGTCGATCAGCGGCCCGGTGACGCCCTGGGCGTCGGAGGTGTGGACAACGTTGAGCACGCCCTTGGGCAGGCCAGCCTCTTCGAGAACTGCGGCGAACAACGACGACGTGAGCGGTGTCAGGTTGGCGGGCTTGAGCACCATGGTGCAGCCGGCGGCGATGGCCGGCGCGATTTTGCGGGTAGCCATCGCCAGCGGGAAGTTCCACGGCGTAATCAACAGGCACGGACCGACGGGCTTCTTGTTCACCAGGATCCGGGTCTTGCCGTCGGGTGAGGTGGAGTACCGGCCCGTCGCGCGCACCGCTTCCTCAGAGAACCAGCGCAGGAATTCCGCGCCGTAGGTCACTTCGCCGCGTGCCTCTGCGAGGGGCTTCCCCATTTCCATGGTCATCAAGAGCGCGAAGTCATCCGCGCGGGCGGTAACCAGCTCAAAGGCACGCCGCAGGATTTCACCCCGTTCACGGGGGGCGGTACGAGCCCAGCTCTCCTGCGCGGCGGCGGCCGCGTCCAGGGCCGCCATGCCATCGGCGGGGCTGGCGTCAGCGATGGTTTTGAGGATCTTCCCGGTGGCCGGATCCTCGATGTCGAAGGTCTTCCCGGTCGAGGCGTCCCGCCAGCTACCGCCAATCAGCAGGCCGGTGGGAACCTGGGCCAAAAGTTCCTGCTCACGCTGGGTGGTAACTGCCATAGTCGGTGCCTCCAAGAGGGTTTGCGGGGTGGGAATCGCGAGAAATCGGCGCGTTGGCCGTCCAGCACCACGCTAGACCCGGGATTGGAGGCCTGTCCATGCCAGCCTGCACGGCGTCACCCGTCCTGCGCTGTCCAGATGCACAACGATATCCAGGTGGGTAGCGGCAGACCCCGGTCATGACGCGGCGATCAGCGCGCGGCGATCAGCGCGCGGCGATCACGGCAGCGTAGAGCTCCCGCTTACTGATCCGCGATTCCTCGGCGACTGCCGCCACGGCATCCTTCAACCGGATCCCCTCATCCACCAGAGCGGCTACTGCGGCCACCCGGTCCGCCGGGTTGGCGGGTGCGGCCGGTGGTGCGCCACCGACGACGACGGCGATCTCGCCCCTGACCTCAGTGGTTTCCGCCCAGTCCAGCAGCTCAGCTAGTGGGCCCCTGAGCACCTGCTCATAACGTTTGGTGAGCTCCCGCGCCACCGCCGCCGGGCGGTCCGCCCCCAGGACCTGGTGCAGCGACCTCAACATCACCTCGAGGCGGTGGGGTGCCTCGAAGAACACCATGGTCCGCCGTTCGTCAGCGAGCTCAGCCAGGCGCGAGTTCCGCTCCCCCGTCTTGCGCGGCAAGAATCCTTCAAAACAGAATCGGTCCGTCGGGAGCCCTGACAGGGCAAGCGCGGTCAGCACTGCTGACGGGCCCGGAGCCATGGTGACCTCGACGCCGTCGGCAATCGCGGCCTCCACCAGCCGATACCCGGGATCGGAAACTGACGGCATCCCGGCGTCGGTGACCATGAGCAGGGTCTTTCCGCCCGCCACCTGTTCCAGCAATTCAGCCGTCCGGGCCACCTCGTTGTGCTCGTGATAGCTGACAATCCTGCCCTGCACCCTGATCTCAAGTGCCCTCAGCAGCCGTTGCAGCCGCCTGGTGTCCTCGGCGGCGACAATGTCAGCAGTTTGCAGCAGCGAGACCAGACGTGCTGACGCGTCGTTCGCGTTCCCGATCGGGGTTGCGGCAAGGACAATCCGGCCGCCGTCGGGAGTGCCCTGTGCGGCGAAATCCGCCGCTGTCTCGAATTCTTCGGATGCGTCCTCGTCAGAGGAGATCGCGTCGGATTCCAGGGGCGAAGCGTCGCTATCATCGTGGGTGTTGCCAGTGGTATTCACCGTTCCAGCGTAGACCCGCAGCGCCAGCGCCGCTGGCCCACCCTGGCGGTAGCATAAGCAAGGTGAGCCATACCGCCGTTTCCCCGCCGTCGGCTGCCGGGGTTCCGGCGGCTCACGGCTGGGTTCACTCTCCGCGCACCGCCTATGACGCGGTGGTGCTGCGACGTCGGCTACTCGGCGAGCGCCTCCCGATGGGAATTCTTGCGTGGCTCCTACCGCTGACCGTCATGGTGATCGGTGGGTTGCTCCGGTTCGTCAGACTTGGCGAACCTGAGACCCTGGTCTTCGACGAAACGTACTACGTCAAGGACGCCTACTCCTACCTGCTGTCCGGGTACGAGCGGGAATGGCCCGAGGACCCCGACGCCGACTTCAACAGCGGCAATACCGGGGTCATCCTGGGCACCCCCGACTATGTGGTGCATCCACCGGTGGGCAAGTGGATGATCGCCATGGGGATGCTCCTTTTCGGTAGTGATAACCCGCTTGGCTGGCGTTTCTCCGCCGCTGTGGTGGGCACGCTGTCCATACTTTTCATCGCTCTCATCGCTCAGCGGCTTTTCGGTTCCCCGATCCTCGGTGCAGCTGCCGGCTTGCTCACCGCCGTCGACGGGCATCACCTGGTGCATTCCCGGACGTCACTCCTTGATGTGTTCCTGATGTTCTGGCTGGTGGTAGCGTTTGGCGCGCTGCTGCTGGACCGGGACCACGCACGCCGGAAACTAGCGGCGAAGCTGTCGGTGCTGGCGGCTGCGGCCCCGGGCGGCGCTCGACCGTCGGCCGCCGACTTGCTGTACGGTCCGTGGCTCGGGCTGCGACCCTGGCGGATTGTGGCTGGTCTCAGTCTTGGCCTGGCCCTGGGCACCAAGTGGTCAGCAATCCCGTATATCGCGGTGTTCGGCCTGATGACCGTGCTCTGGGACATGAACGCCCGCAGGGTTGTCGGGGTGCAGCGGTGGATTACCGGCGCTGTCCTAAGGGACGGGGTTCAGGCTTTTACCTCACTCGTACCGCTCGCTGCCCTGACCTATCTGGCCACGTGGACCGGTTGGTTCCTGTCCTCCGACGCGTACAACCGCCAGTGGGCAGCAGACCACCCAGCCCCAGCGTGGGAGTGGCTCCCGGCGTCGATCCGGTCGCTCGCCGACTACCACCGGGCGGCGTATACCTTCCATGAGGGTCTCGGCTCCGAACACCCGTACGAGTCCACTCCCTGGTCCTGGTTGGTGATGGGCCGACCAGTGTCCTTCTACTACAAGGGTGATTTGGGTGTCGACCAGGGGTGCGCAGTCGAGGCTTGCTCCCGTGCGGTAACTTCAGTAGGCAACCCACTGATCTGGTGGTCCGCGGCAATCGCCCTCATCGTGCTGATCTTCTTCTGGGTGGGACGGCGGGATTGGCGCGCTGGCGCTATCCTCGCCGGTGTCGCGGCAGGGTATCTGCCATGGTTCCTCTACCCGGAACGGACCACCTTCTTTTTCTACGCCATCGCCTTTCAGCCCTTCCTCATCCTGGCCCTCGTCTACTGCCTGGGCCTGATCCTCGGCCGTTCCTGGGCCCCTCCCGCGCGCCGCCGGACGGGCCTGATGCTGGTCGGCGGGTTCGTGGCGGCGGCCGTGCTGCTCTCCGCCTATTTCCTGCCGATCTGGACGGCCGAGCTCATCCCCTATGACCAGTGGCGGCTTCGCATGTGGATGCCCAGCTGGATCTGATCCTCATCAAGGGGCTGATTGCGTGTGGCGTTCAGCCCGCGCCGTTCCGGCCTCGAACCCGTCAACCTCCGCCAAACCGCTGAAGGGTTAGCTCTGGCGACCTGGGGAACCACCAGCCCACCACATCTCGCTTCTCAGCGGTGGACTGGCTCGCTAGAGCGCCAACGAATCCAGGCGACGCTGCTGGGCGGCCTCACCTGCGAGCCGCGACCTGTCGCGTCGGCCCTTTGTGGGCCAGGTGAGCACGAGGGTGACCACCGTGACGATGAGGACGAGCGCCGCGACGGTGATTGCTGCGTCCATCCAGAACTGTGCCGGGAAGAGCCGGATAAGGGTGTCGTCGGCCCTGAAGGTCCAGGTGCCGTCGGCGAAGAACAGGGCGTGGACCTGGGTGAAGAAGGTCTGCCAGCCGAGGATGGCAGTCACGGTGAGTGCAATCATCAGGATCAGGGTTGTGAGGGCCCCGGCGAACAGGCCTCTGCGGACACCGCCGGGATAGGTGCGCGCCAGGTACCAGCAGGCGGCGATGGTGAAGACGAACATCGCGAGCGCGACGGCGAAGCTGATCACCAGGACCACCTTGACGTCGAGCATGTGCCCCACCTCGCTGTCCAGGAAAAGCTGGTCGCCGTCGGAATTGACCAGCTCTCCGAGGTAGCGCGGCGACGCCCAGTTGAGGATGTAGTCGACGGTGTACGACCCATAGGTCATTCGGTCGTCGGTGCTGAAGCCGAAGCTGTCGGCCGGGAAGCCCGGCCGGTGGTACTCCACCCAGAGGAAGAGAGGTGAGGTGACCGCCCGGATCGCCGCCGCGAGGAGCATGATCGGGAAGAACCCGGCGATCAGGACCTGGAATACCCGCGCCATGACGGGTTTGCTGGTGAATGCTTCATCCCGTTCGGCGGCCCGACGTTTCGCTTCTTCCTCAGACGGACGGGCCGACAGAGCCGCAGTGTCAGGCGCGGGATCGTCGACGGTACCGCTGGTCGCGGAGCTGCTGGACTCAGGCTGGTCCGACACGGAGCTCCTGGGCGCGGGGCTGTCACCGACTGAATCACTGGCCGGCTCCGGGTCGCTCTGTTCGGCAGTTGCTGCCGCAGCGGGGCCTGTCACACCTGCACCCTTGGCCGGCTCCGTGTCGTCGAAGCGGCTGAGATCCGGCATCGTGCTCGCCCTGCGCATCGGTAGTGAACTCCGTTGAGCAATGACCGATTCACCAGCCGGTTCCACCGGAATCGCTGTCGTCGCCGGGGCGGACTCCCCGGCTGGCACGTCAGCTTCAGTGTGCTGCTTGGTCTCGTCGTTTTCAGCCACTGGGTTATCTCCTAGAAATTGCGCAAGTACTTACGAACGAGCGTACCGCCGCGCCCCTCGGATCCTGTGGAGGCCGGTCCGACGTCGGGCAGCTGACCAAAGTCCTGGACCTGCCAGCACCAACAAATCAGGCAGTGCGAACCGTTTCGCCCCGGTCAAGGCTCGAAAGATCCCCGGTATATCCGGCATTCACCGCCCGGCGTCCCAGCAGCAGCGTATAGGCCCAGTAGCTGGCGAACACCAGGAACCCAATGCTGATCCGCAGCCAGGCGGGGAGCGGGCTGGGCGTAACGAACCCCTCCACCAGCCCGGAAATGAAAAGAACGAGCACCAGGCCAAGCGCAACGGTGATGAGCGATCGGCCTTCCTCCGCGAGCGCGTTGGCCCTGGTCCTGGACCCCGGCGACACCCAGGACCAGAAGATGCGCAACCCTGCCGCGGCTGCGATGAAGATGGCCGTCAGCTCCATAAAGCCGTGGGGCAGGATGTAGATGAAGAACGTGTCCAATTCACCGTAGGCAGCCATGGTGCCACCAGCCATGCCGACGCCCTGGGCATTCTGATACAGGATCCACGGCCCCCAGACGCCAGTCACCCCGAAGGCCACCGCCTGCAACGCAATCCAGGCGTTGTTGGTCCACACGAGGCCCGCGAAGGATGCCGCAGGGTTCTCGAAGTAGTAGTTGACGAAATCTTCCTGGACGTACTGCTCAGCGAACTCGTCGCCGCCCATCGCCGCGATGACTCCCGGGGTATTAGCCACCCAGGCACCGTACAGCCAGGCCACCCCGATGAAGAGCACGCCGACGACGACGGTCAGCCACCGCACCCGGTAGAAGGCCGCGGGGAGGGAGACGACGAAGAAACCTGCGACGTCTTCCATAAAGTTGGAGCGGGCGCCGGTGAATCGGGTCCGAGCTCGGGACAGCCGCATTGACAAGGCGCCCGACAGGGCACTCTCGGGGGCGATTGACCTGATCATCGACAGGTGGGTCGAGGTGCGTTGATAGAGCACCAGCAGTTCATCGGCCTCGGCCCCCGACAGCTTCCGCCGGCGGACCAGCTCATCAAGCCGCTCCCAATCCGGGCGGTTCACCTCAACGAAAGCATCAACGTCCACCCTTTCAGCTTAGCCGGGCCGCGGCCGATAAGCTTCAGGATGAAGGGCCCACCGGGGCCCGGTCGACCAGGGAGATGTGCAATGAGTTCGGTGGTGACAGGTGAGGCAGTAGTCCTGGAGTTGCGGCCCGCGTCCTTCGGCGCACGCAGCATCAGCCTGCTCATCGACATCATCGCCCAGGCCCTTCTGGCCCTGGCGATCATTCTGGGAGTCAGCGGCACCTTGGGGGGTTCGCTTGACCCAGCGTTGAGCCAGGCGCTGGTCCTGGTCCTGGTCATCTTCGTCGTGCTCGTGGTCCCGGTGACCATCGAGACCCTGACCAGGGGCAAATCGCTGGGCCGACTGGTCATGGGGCTGAGGATAGTGCGCGACGACGGCGGCGCCATCCGATTCCGGCATGCCTTCATTCGCGGGATGCTCGCCGTCCTCGAAATCTACCTGCTGGTGGGTTCCCTGGCATTCCTGGTAGCGGTGTTCAATGAGCGCTCGAAGCGGCTGGGTGACCTGCTGGCGGGCACCTACTCCATGCATGAACGGGTGGTGGAGAAACCCCGGACCCGGGCTGTAACTCCCCCGCATCTCGCGGGCTGGCTTGCCACCGCGGATCTTCTTCAACTTCCGGATCCCCTGGCACGGCGGGTAGCGGCATTCATCGGCCAGGCACCCCGCCTTACCCTGATGGCGCGACAGACGCTGGCAACCGAGCTGGCAACCGAGGTGTCCGTTTACGTCGCTCCGCTACCCCCCGCAGGCACCCACCCCGAGGACTTCCTCAACGCGGTCCTCGCCGAACGTCGGGAGCGGGACCTCGGAAGGCTGATGCGGCAGCGTGCACGCACCGCCAAGGCTGCCGAGCGGCTACACCGGCTGCCGTTCAGCCAGTAATCCGTCAGGCGTGCTAGGACCCCGATGGTTATGGCTGGTTGCTGTATTCACTCCAGGGGGTGTTCCAGTCGCCGAAGCCGTCCCAGATGAACATCGGGCCGTAGCCGGTGTTCTTGATCTGAACGACGTCACCTGGGCCGAAGGTGTCGTAGAAGTACTTGGCTCCCTCAGGAGACATTCCGATGCACCCGTGGGAGACGTTGATGTTACCCAGTGCGACCTGGGCGGCCGGCAACGCTTCGTGCACGAAAGCACCGCCGTTGGAGATCCGGCTTGCATGATTGACGACTGTGGGCTCATAGTAGGCGTCGTCCCCGGGCTCCAGCCCAATTGACTCGGCGGTGAATTTAGTGGATTCATACTGCTCCATCACCACGTGGTAGCCGATCGTCGACGGCCAGTCCTCCGTTCCGAGAGTGATGGGGAAGCTTCGGGTCAGGGCCCCATCAATATAGACGTCCATCATCTTGGTCTCGTTGTCGACGACCGCCAGTTTGGTGTTGTGGGTATTGATGGTCATCTGGTTATCAAAGTTACCGATCATGCCGTTGCCGTAGTCCACCCCAAACAGATTCATGTCGACGGTGATGGTGCTGTTGGGTGCCCAGAACTCTTCGGCGCGGTAACGCACTTTGGTGTCGCTGAGCCAATGGAAGGCCCCGGCCTGGCCGCTGGAGCTCGTAATGGTGATCGCTGACTCCACGTCGTCACGATTAATCACCGGCTCGCTGAAGTTGATCTCGATTGGCTGGCCCGTTCCCACGGTGGTGCCATCCAACGGGTAGATACCCGCATCGGCTTCGTTGGCGGGCATCACGGTAGTGAAGCTTTGCGATTCGGTGGCTGTATTCCCAGCGGCGTCGGCCAGCACAAAGTCGAAGTCGTAGGTGGTGGCGAACTCGAGTCGCTCGCTGGCCGTCCACACCGAATCGCCGTCGCTGAGTGTGCCTTCAACTGGCTGCCCGCCGTCTGCTGAACGGAGCGTCACGCTTTCGATGACCGCGTTTTCAACCCGGATTTCGGGCACCGCGATCGGATTGACCTCTTCGGCGTTATCGGCGGGAGTCGCCCCGAACTCAAATGCTGTCGCCACCGTGGGTGTTGGGGACGGCGTCGCCTCGGGCACGGTGGCGTTCGGTGAGGAGGTTGCGTTCGGTGAGGAGGTTGCGGCTGGCACGTTTTCGGTCCCGGCCCAGTTGGGGGCGACAGCTACTGCGGCGCCGACGGCGATCAGGACAGCCGTCACCGCCACCCCACCGATGACCCACCCTTTTCGGCTCCTGCTCATACCCTGCTGATCTTCAGTCATCTTGTCCTACCCACAATCCTGCTGAAAAATGGCCACCCCACCACCGATTTTACGGTGTGGGGCAGCCATTTTTGGCCAAGCTCTAGGTCACAGCCACGTCAAGCCAGCGGCTAGTAGCGGTAGTGATCCGATTTGTAAGGACCCGATGCCTCGATGTCGAGGTATTCTGCCTGGCTTTTAGTGAGCTCCGTTAGCTCGACGCCGATCGCGTCGAGGTGCAGCCGGGCCACCTTCTCATCGAGGATCTTGGGCAGGACATACACCTGGTTGGCGTACTCGCGGTTTCCCTCGAGATCGTTTTGCTTCCATTTGGTGAACAGTTCGATCTGGGCGATGGTCTGGTTGGCGAACGAGTTGCTCATCACGAAGGAGGGATGCCCGGTGGCATTGCCCAGATTCAGCAGCCTGCCCTCGGACAGCATGATGATGGTGTGCTCGGCCGCGCCGGTCGCCTCATCGGCCGGGAAGACCCATTCGTGCACCTGAGGCTTGATCTCGACCTTGCGGATGCCGGGGGTTTTCGCCAGACCCGCAATGTCGATCTCGTTGTCGAAGTGGCCAATGTTTCCAACGATGGCCTGGTGCTTCATTCCGGCCATGTGGTGCGCCATGATGACGTCCTTGTTGCCGGTCGTGGTGATGAAAATGTCACCCTGTGCCAGCACCGTCTCGAGCCGGGCCACTTGGTATCCGTCCATCGCGGCCTGAAGCGCGCAGATCGGGTCGATCTCGGTGACGATGACTCGTCCACCCTGGCCACGGAGTGCCTCAGCGGCACCCTTTCCAACGTCTCCGTACCCGCACACGACGACGACCTTTCCTCCGATGAGGACGTCGGTCGCACGGTTGAGACCGTCGGGTAGGGAATGCCGAATGCCGTACTTGTTGTCGAACTTGGATTTAGTGACCGAGTCGTTGACGTTGATGGCCGGGAACAGCAGCTTGTCCTGCTGTGCCAGCTGGTAAAGCCGCATCACGCCAGTGGTGGTCTCTTCCGTCACACCCTTGATGTCTGCTGCGATCCGGGTCCATTTCTGCGGGTCATCGGCGAGGGTGCCGCGCAGGACGTCCAGGACGACCGAGAATTCGTGGGAGTAGTCAATGTCATCCTCGGACGGTCCGGCGGGAACCTCACCGACTGCCTCGAACTCAACGCCCTTGTGCACCAGCAGTGTGGCGTCGCCGCCGTCATCGAGGATCATATTGGGGCCTTGCTCGCCCGGCCAGCTGAGGATCTGGGTGGTGGTCCACCAGTACTCCTCGAGGGTCTCGTTTTTCCAGGCGAAGACCGGTACCCCGGCGGGCTGGTCTGCTGTGCCCGAGCCAACGACTATCGCCGCGGCAGCTTCGTCCTGGGTGGAGAAAATGTTGCACGAGGCCCACCGGACCTCGGCGCCGAGCGCGGTGAGGGTTTCAATGAGCACTGCGGTCTGAACCGTCATGTGCAGGGAGCCGGCGATGCGTGCGCCTTTGAGCGGCTGGCTGTCACCGAATTCACGGCGCAAAGCCATGAGTCCTGGCATTTCATGCTCGGCCAGGCGGATCTGGTGGCGCCCCGCTTCGGCGAGTGAGAGGTCGGCAACTTTGAAGTCAAAGGTCATGGTGTGGCGCATTCCTGTTCGTTGGTGCTGCACTGGGACTAATTTGCGACTGGCCCGTCGTGCTCGTCGGAGCCGGCCTCGGTGGCTGCTACTAGTAGTTCGGGGCGGAGGAGCACAGGGATGCCCTCGTCGATGCTGTATTGCACCGGGTTTCCTGTGCTGTCGGTCACAGAGGAAACCAGGAACTCCCCTTCTTCAACCAGCGCTGAACCAGTGACGGGACAGCGGACCACAGCAAGCAGATCAGGCGATATGGGGCTCATGAAACAAGCTTATCGCGGGCGTGGCGGAGGCAGAACCGTGATTTGCCCCGGGACCGCCTCGGCTTCTGTCCGCGAGGATTCTACTGTTCGCGGAGGATGCGCAGGTGCCCGCGTCGTGCGCCGGCTGCGCCAGCGGGTGGTTCAAGGGTTCCCTTGTTGCCGCGGATCACGGGGCCAGTGTCCTGGTTGCGGTCGGTGGCAGCTTCACGGACGGCGTTGACGAGGGCAACGAGGTCGTCGGGGTGGGGTTCCTGCGGCGTCGATGGCAGGGCGAGTCTGACTACTTCCCAGCCCCGGGGAACGGTCAGTCGTTCGGCGTGGGAGGTACACAGATCGTAACAATGGGGTTCAGCGTAGGTGGCCAGTGGACCAAGGACCGCGGTGGAATCGGAGTACACGAAGGTGAGCGTCGCGACGGCGGCGCGCTCACAGGCAGAGCGTGAACAAGTTCGAAGGGATCCCACGACTAGTCAGCCTACCCGCTCGGCCTTTCAAAGGCGGGGATCATGGCGCAGGTCAGCGCGGCGTTGACTCGGCTCAACGGACCCGCTGCGTCCCATTCCGATCCTGTTTTAGGCACCGCTCGTATTTAAGGGCCCGGTTGGCCCACCAAAACCTTGCATTGGGGCCCAATGGGTTTACAGTCAGTACATGCGGGACAGTTCAACATTCTCTGTGCAGTTGACCGACCCAGACGACGCCAAAGGGTCCGCCCATCGCGGCCCGAGTTTCAGCCGACGTCGGAGAAACAGACACGGCCGGGGCCTTCGCGGGCCGATGATC
>NZ_ALPM01000096.1:0-7154 GCF_000294595.1 Arthrobacter sp. TB 23
GCTCGCGCAGCCGATCTGAACGGTTCGACGAATGGGTGATGGAATCGGCCCAGCGGTTGGAACGACTATGGGGAGAGCGCATCCTCGATCTGCAAATGGTGGTCCAGGACATTCCGGCGAATCTCGAAACGATGACCGCGCAATCGCTGCGCGGCCTGCTCGGCACCGCCATACCCGCCGCCCCAAACCGGCCGCCGACCATCATCATCTACCGGCACCCGGTTGAGTTGGCCGCGGGTGGCTTCATTGCTCCCAACGAGTTGGTCCACGACGTGGTAGTGGAGCAGACCGCAGAGTTATTGGGGATGACGCCCGAAGCCGTGGATCCAGCCTACGGGCGTTCCCGCGCCTGATCCTGAGGCGCCTGATCCGAGCCGGTGTAGAACTCAGTATCCCAGGTTGACCGGCACACTGAGCTGCCCGGCGCTGCCGGGAGGTAGCGATGTCACCGAGATCCCTGCTTCGCCATCCATCTGGTGCATCTGGGCGCCGTACACCGGATCACCCGACGCCCCAATCAGGACCGCCACCACGTCGTCCCCGAGATCCGCTGCTTCCACGCTCACTGTGGTGCCGCCAGCCACGCTGACTGTCTGCTCGGCCTGCAGAGTTCCGTCTTCGTTTACCGGAGTGAGCTGAACCTCAGACCGACCCGAGGGTGCACCGAACGCGAGCGCGCCTCGGGACCCGCTGGGGAACACTGCCACCTGGGTGTTGCCGAGGCGTGCTCCGGATGGGGCGAACCCGAAATCGACGGGTTCCCCGGCCTCCACACCCCGATTTACTCTGGCTGAGGCGGACATCAACACGTCGGAGGTGACCTCGACCGTGTAGTCACCGGACGGAAGACTTTCGAGCGACACACCAGTGACGACACCGGCAGTTGCGGTGAGCACTCCCCCGTCCGGAAGCTCAACCTCGCCCCCCGAACCGTAGACCCTGACATTCAGAACCGCGTCGGTGCTGCCCGGGACAACGATCTGGACTGCTGGGGTGGCAGCCTCATAGCCGTCCTGGGCGCTGATCTCGTCGGCAATATCCTCATCCTGGACCCGCACCCCCGGGATGACCTGGGTATTGCTTGCAGGAGCCGCTGGCTGGAGAAGCTCCACACCGCCGGGGATGAGTTCCCGCAAGACACTCTGCTGGATGATGCCGGTCACTCGACCGCCGTCGCTCAGCACGCGGACCGCCAGCTGGTCCTGATCGGTGGCGAGACCAGCGAGCACGATCGACTCGGTGGCGCCGGGAGCGATGAGTAACCCGCGGGTACCCCCCGACTCGACCGGCCCATCGGTCCCGTACAGCTCAAGGTCGACCGTGGCGGGGGTGCCCGACGGGTTCGAGAGATTCAGGACTGCGGTGGCGCCCACCGTGGTGGACGCGCCAAGAATCCAGAAGTCGCTGCTGGGCGCTCTACAGTGGGCAATCGCCAGGCCACCCAAATCACCGTCAGTGGCGGTGTAACTCGTGACCGCCCCGGCGGTGGCAGGCTGGCTGCCCACCGGTTGCGCCGAAAAGACGCTGACCCCGTCGGCTGTCTGGTCGGTAAGGACCCCCGCCGTCCGGCTGGTCAGCCCGTCCTCGTTGGTCACGGCCTCCGGGACCGCGCCTGCCCCGGATTCGTCCGACTCACCTGTCGCGATGGTGGCCAGGGCCTCACCTGAGCCCAGCGGGCTTAGCATGCTGCCAGGCAGGTTCCCGCCGAGGCTGCTCAGCACCATGCCGCTGACCGTAGTGGAAGCCGACTCTGATGCAGGACTGAACTCCGGGTCAGCGAGCGCCGCATCGCTTTCGAGTAGCCGCGGCGGCGCCGGGCAGACGCCCGTGTACTCGCCCGCTGGCACCTCAGCGACCGGGATGGGGAATTGGGCCGCAGCACCCGTTGGGTCGAGGACGGCGACGCCGGCCACCAGCGCGCCGCTGGTACCGACCAGGAGAACTCCCGCGCCTATTCCGACAGCCCGCCGCAGTGTACCGGCACCGGCCCGCCGCCGCTTGATCCGCGGTCGTGACGCCGGCTCGATTTCAGCTCCCGGTTCGGTCATGACCGTCCCCTTCCGCTGAGTATCGATACTTCGTCAGGTGTTTCGCCGAGCCGGGCTGTTTCGCCGGGGCTGGATGACTCGCCGAGGTGAGGTGATCCACCGTCCGCAGGGGACACGGTATCCGCCGCTTCATCCTCAGATTCATCGGCCGAAGGCGGGACCAGCGCGACCGGCTGGCCGCGACGCCCGGGGTAGGCCCGCACAAATCGTGGCCGCGATGGCATGGGGATCGCCAGCAGAACGGTGAGTCCGATCACGAGGGCAGAGCCAATCGCAGCCCACGGCTCCCAAGGTGTCTCGTAGCTGACTTCGACCCTGCCGCCGTCTGCCGGTAAGGCGAATGCCTGGGACCAGCCGGATTCAACTGAGTCAAGGACACGCCCATCGAGGGTGGCCTGCCAGCCGGCGTCGGCGCGTTCGGCCAGCACCAGGGTGCGGTCCGCCGAGCCAGCCGGAATGATCGAGGTGACAGTTGCGGGCCCTGAATCGACTACTGCTGAGGTGGTTCCGTCGGCCTCCACGATCCGCGCGCGCGCTCCGGTGGTCGAGCCTTCAACCGTGGGGGTCTCAAGCGCTGCCACGTTTTCCTCACTCGAGGGGGGTACCACGCGCCAGAGCCAACCGGAGTTGGTATTTCCTACCGCGACGAGTCCGGGCACTGAGTCAATCTGACCCGCAAGTACTTCCGCCGCCGAGTCCGATTGCTGCAACACCACGAACCCCACCCCCAGTTGGCTGAGTTCCTCCCGTGGGTCGTACCCGGAGCCAGCCACGATGACCGCGACGGTGCTTCTGATGGCGGCGGTCGCCTCGTCGTCCTCGCGGAGGTCTGCGGACCCCATTGGGCCGTACAGGCCGCGGGCCGAATAGAGCTGCGAGAGCTGATCGAGGGTGGTGCCGCCGCTGCGCATCAGGGCGGCGCTGACGTTATTGCTGCCGTCGACGTTCAGGACCAGGGACTTGGTGCGCTCTGAACTGTTCCCACGGTCGGCAGCGGTCGCGGGCAGAGTGCGTTCGGTGCTGGCTGCGACCAGCATGTCGGCGCCGAAGCGGGTACCCGGCAGGTCGGAATCGCTTGCGCCGGCGGCCGGATCCGTGGTCGCGGCAGCAACGCTGTCGGCTGGTGACGGCATCGCCCAAAGCGCCAGACTCACCGCCGGACCGAGTGCGAGGAGGACGGCGGCGGCCACTAGCGCGGGGCCGGTCCGTCGTCGCGGTGCGGTGGCGTCGGCCCGGGCGCGACGAGCGGTCCGTAGCTGGTGGGCGGAGATCGCCTTGTCTCCCCCGATCACGGCGGCTGCGGCGATGGCGAGCATCAACACCGAGACGAGAGGGCCGGTGAAGGGGGTGATCAGCGCCGAGGACCCCACCGACACTGCGACAAAAGACAGGACAGTGGTGAGCACCAATGCTCCAAGGCCAAGAAGCCAGAGCCCCAAAGCCATCGCGGTCCCGCGGCCGGGGATAAACAGGGCTGCAACGGCCAGCAGGATTGCCGGCCCGCCAACGAGCAGTGCTACCAGCAACGCCCACGGACCGTCAGGAAGGAAGGGCAGCGCTGCGAGCGGGGCCAGCGGTTCGAAGGCAACCGGGTAGCCCAGCAGTTGCTGCCACAGTTCAGCCCCGACGAAGGGAACCGGCACACCCGGATCGCCCAGAACGGCCCGCAGCTGGTTTGTGGTTGAGGCGATGAACGGAACGAACAAAGCCAGGGGTGGCAGTAAGGACCACCACAGGGTTTTCGCCCGGCGACGCAGCAACAGCATTGCGCCGAGTACCCCTACCGCCAGGAGTGGGAGCAGCGACGGCGCGCCAGCTGTGATCACCGCCAGCAGGAGCCCTGCAGTAGCCGCGGCGGTCCAACTGGGCACCCCGTTGATGCCTGGTTTCAGCATCACCTCGACGGGGCGACGACGGGCATACGCGTCGTCGTCGTCGTGAGCGGGAAAACTTGGCACAGCACTGGGATGCGTCCTGTCGCCAGGCTGCAGGTGGGCGCCCAGCTGCGGCGCCCGAGCGGCCCCGACCGCACGGAGCAGGGCCAGCCCAGCCAGTGGCAGGAGCAGGTGTGCGATCAACGCACCCAGCCGGCCACTACCCAGCGCCACCTGAAGCGCTGGTGCTGCCGCCCAGAAAAACGCGGCCCAAAAGCGCAGTCCCCTGCTCCAGGTCAACGCTCCGGTGGCGAACCATGCGGACAGCCCGGCGAGTGGCAGGGCCAGCAGCATCAGGGTGACCAGCACAGCGTTTCCGTTGCCCAGGCCGAGGGCGGCCAGCAGCCACAGCACATAGCCGAAGGGATCACCGTGTCCCGACATGCCTGAACCCAGGGTGATCCACCAGGTCGAGGCGTTTTGCCAGATATCGACCATGCTGGTGGAGACCGGCAGGAGTGCTCCCCCGGCCAACGCGGGAGCACCGATGAACCGGTACAGCGCGACCACTGAGACAGCGGCAAGGGCCAGCGCTGCGGCAACCGCTCCGACACCAACCCAGGTGCGGGAAGGTGCGACGAGTGAGCTGAAATCTTCGGCGGCGTCGCCTGACGGGATGTAGGTGCTTTGCTCGTCGGCAATGGCCTGCTCGCTGAGATGGCCCTCAGCGGAGAAGGCCTCTAGCACCGAGCGGCGGTGGGACCAGACTTCACGGCGGCTGGTGCGCAGCGCCCGCACCACACTGCGAGGGCGCTTCTTCGTGAGGGCTGCCCGGCGCCGGGACCTGAACAGGTCAACGGGGCGGAGCACTGCGGCGATGCTCGCGAACAACTGGCTGAACCCATACCCCGGGTCCTTGGCCAACAGGCCCATGAGGAGCCGGCCGAACCCACCGATCACCGCGCCGACCGCGAGGAACGGGATCTTCCACAGCGTCGCGTGCTTTAACCGCAGATAGACCTCAGCCTTGCGGGCGGCGCGCTGGGCGGCGGTGGGATGCAGACGCGGTTCGGCGTGGCGCATGACCGCGCTGGGAACGACCACCACGCGGTGCCCGGCCAGCCGGTTACGCCAGCAGAAGTCGACGTCGTCGCCGGTACCGGGGAGCGCCGGGTCGAAACCTCCGAGCGCCTCCCAAACATCACGGCGGACCAGCATGCCCGCTGAGTTGACGGCAAAGACGTCGCTCCGCGAATCGTATTGGCCCTGATCAAGTTCATCGACGTCAATCAAGGTCACCCGTTCGGCCCAGCGGCTGATGGACAGACCGACGTCGATGATCTTTCGACGGTTGTCCCATTCGACCTGTTTCGAACCGGCCACCGTGACCGAGGGAGCGCGCTCGACGGCGAGCAGGAGTTCATCAAGGGCGTTCGGCTCGGGCGCCGAATCGTCATGGAGTAGCCAGATCCACTCGTGGGTGTCGTCGGCGGTGGATCGCGAGGGAACCTCGGCGAGACCTACCCGGACTGCTGCACCAAAACCGGCTCTCGCCGCCGAGCCGACCACGGGGCTGCCGACCGGAAGCTCCAACTGCAGGATCGACGCCGAATCGTCAGTGGACCCGGCGTCGACGCCGACGACGAAGTTGGGCGGGTACCGCTGTGCTCTAAGTGCCGCGATGGTGGCTGGAAGAAAAGCTGAGCCGTTGTGGGTAACCACAACGGCTGTGACGCGGGGGTGCTGCAGAATTAGACCGCTCGCTTTCGTAACCGGCGCCGTTCGCGCTCGGACAGCCCACCCCAGATACCGAAACGTTCGTCGTTGGCGAGTGCATACTCAAGGCACTGCGACCGCACGTTGCAGGCACCGCAAACCTTCTTGGCGTCGCGGGTGGAACCACCCTTTTCAGGGAAGAACGCTTCAGGGTCTGTCTGCGCGCAGAGCGAGTCAGCCTGCCAGCCGAGCTCACCCTCGTCGTCGAAGTCCTGGCCAATCCCGGGGAGCCCAATCCACACCGACTGGTCGCTGCGCGCCGGTGCCTGCCTCGACGGCGACGAGATGCGTTCGGGGGCCAATAGATCGGAGGGCATCGGATCGGCTGGCGCATCGGGCAGTTCAACTTCGCTGGGGTCATCAGCCAGTGCCTCGTGAGCCGTCAGGAAGGCAGTGGCCTGATCCTCCAGCGAGCTCTCGGTGCTACGCCGGTAACGTTCAGCCGCATCAGGGTCCGCCGGATCGACAAACCAGTCGCTCGGCACCCCACGTGATCCGTAACGAGCCGATGCCTGTGCCTCGATGGTCGTACGGTCGTGGACCTTCTCTGCCTGTCCCATGTCAGCCCTCCCGGTGTTGCCGCTCCAGCAGCTACTGTGGTGGATTCAGGCACGACTGCTGAGCAAAAAGGTGTTTTGCGAGAGGCATGCGGCCCAAGTATCCGATGTGCTGGAACTTTCCGATACCTAATTACACGCGTGTAATACGTATTCAGTCAAGCGCTGGGAGGAATCTTATAGAGTTATTTCCCGGGAACCCGTTCACGCCACGCTGAGAGTTTGTCACGATGGCGGCGGCGTGTCCCCCGCGACACTGGCGATTCGTCCCTGCCAGGAAAATCAGCCAGAAAATACGGAAAAATAAAATTCGCCAGGAAGGCCCCAACCGGTCATGGATTCAGCCACACCAGTCCCCCAGCTCATGAATCAACTCCGCACGGTGAACCCGTCGGCTCCGCGCCTGATCTGGTATGGGCCGGGCAGTGAGCGGATCGAGCTCTCCGGCCGAGTGCTGGACAACTGGGTGGCCAAGACCTCCAACCTCCTGGTCGAAGAACTGGACGCCACCGCCGGCACCCGGGTTGCGCTGCAACTGCCGGGCCATTGGAAAACCCTCGTATGGGCCCTGGCCTGCTGGCAGGTAGGGGCCATACCAGTCGACGGCTCCGCCGGATCGGACCAGCCGGTGGACATAGTGGTGAGTTCCTCCGACGCCGCGACGGTAACCGGACCAACCCAGCTTCTGGTGCTGGTAGCTCTCGGCGCGCTCGACCTGAAGTGGTCAGGGCAGCTGCCGGCCGGGGCGGTCGACTATGCCGCCGAGGTCCGCAGCTATGGGGATGAGTTCTTCGATCTTCCGCCAGCTGACGCAGACCGGCTGGCCGTGGAGCAGGACGGCATGGGGCTGGGCATGCAGGTCCTCTTCGATCGCGCCTCCGCCTGCGGCTGGACGCCCG
>NZ_ALPM01000097.1:0-55815 GCF_000294595.1 Arthrobacter sp. TB 23
GGACCTGCCGCTCGAGACGGCTCTGGCCGCAGCAGTGCACTGCTGGACCACCGGGGGCACCTTGATCGTCGTCGACCCGGGTGTCGAACTGACCGAGAAACTGCTGGCTAGCGAGCGCGTTACTGATCGCGTGGGAGGGTAGGGTCCCCCGACGGGCTGTCCAGCGAATCGACAATCCTGGGTCCCGCCGGAGCGCCGCTTGTCTCGCTCACTTGCCCATCAGTGCTTCTCTCGTCGGGGTGACCGAAGAGTTCACGGTCGTGGCTGAAGGCGGGGTCCTCGTCGAGTTCGACGTTGAACACCCAGAACCGGTAGGCGACGAAGCGCAGGATCGTGGCGAGCACCGTGCCGACGATCCCGGCAAAGAACAGGGTGGGTCGGTCAGTGATGTCGAGCGGATACTTGGCGATCCAGACACAGCCCGCCGCGATTCCCATCCCGATGACGTTGATGAACACGAACATGGTCAGTTCGCGCATCGGGTTGGCCTGCCTGCGGCGCCTGAAGGTCCAGTAACGGTTGGCGATCCAGGAGAAAACGGTAGCGACTGACGCGGAGACGAAACGCGCCTTGACCTCGCTGTCGGCCATGGGGCCGTGGATCAGGTACCAGAACAGTCCGTTGTCGATCACAAACGCCACACCGCCAACAGCACCAAACTTGGCGACCTCTCGCCAGAACAGGGAGGCTAGGCCCCTGATACGCTCTGCCACTCTGGAAAACATGACCCTCCGCGGTCCGGTTGCATGACTGGTTCACCTTGATCGCGGACATGCAATCGTGAATGAAGTACCACCATGCTCCATGCATAACGGCCAGTGAGTTATTTTAGCCGTCAAGCATGGGAGATTCCTAGAAACCCTCCCGGCGCAGGCTTCGCATACCAGCGCACCGCCGAGCAGTGGGTACCCTGAATACGTGACTTTCCCAGTAATAGGCGTAGTTGGCGGCGGCCAGTTAGCCCGAATGATGGCCCCCGCCGCTGTTCAGCTCGGCTTCACCCTCCGTGTCCTTGCCGAAGGCCCTGACGTCTCGGCGGTAGCCGCTGTCGCCTCCTCGACCATTGGTGACTACCGCAACCTCGACGATCTCCGGGACTTTGCCAGCGGTGTGGATGTGCTGACCTTCGACCACGAACACGTCCCCGGCGACCTGCTCAGGGCGCTGCAGTCCGACGGCGTCAACGTGCAACCGCAGCCCGAGGCCCTCGCCCACGCACAGGACAAAATTGTGATGCGCCGCGCCATCGACCGGATGGGGCTCCCGAATCCTGAGTGGGCTGAGGTCTCTTCGGTCGAGGAACTGTGCGCTTTCGGGGACCGGATTGGGTGGCCTGTGGTCCTGAAGACCCCCCGCGGTGGGTACGACGGTAAGGGCGTCATGGTGCTCGACACACCGGCCGACGCCGGCCGCGCCGCCGCGTGGTTCCAGGGCAGCCCGCTGCTCGCCGAAGCCAAGGTCGAGTTCAGCCGTGAGCTGTCGGCCCTGGTGGCCCGCACCCCGTCAGGGGCCTCCCGGGCCTGGCCGGTCGTTCACTCGATCCAGGTGGACGGGGTCTGCGATGAAGTAATCGCGCCCGCTGCCGACCTCCCCGCGGACCTTGCGGCGTCGATCGGTGCGGCCGCGCTCAGAATCGCCGATGAGTTGGGGGTGACCGGAGTAATGGCGGTCGAACTTTTCCAGACCCCGGGCACCGATACCGGCTTTATGGTGAATGAGCTGGCCATGCGCCCGCACAACTCCGGCCACTGGACCATGGACGGCTCAGTCACCGGACAATTCGAGCAGCATCTTCGCGCGGTCCTTGACCTGCCCCTGGGCGACACCCGAACGCTGGGTACCGTGACAGTGATGAAGAACTATCTCGGTGGCGACAACGTTGATCTCTTTAGCGCCTATCCCGCGGCCCTGGCGGCTGAACCAGCTGCGAAGATTCATTCCTACGGCAAGGATGTGAGGCCCGGCCGCAAGATCGGCCACGTCAATGCAGTGGCTCTGGCAGGCGAAAGCCTCGAAACCGTCCGGAACCGGGCGGAGCGAACTGCGGCTATTCTCCGGAATGGGCCCGCCAGTTCAAAGACCCGGAAGGAAAACGCGTGAATAATCCGTTGGTAGGGCTCGTCATGGGGTCGGATTCGGACTGGCCGGTCATGGAGGCGGCGGCGCAGGCCCTGACCGAATTCGGGGTCGCCTTCGAGGCCGACGTCGTCTCAGCCCACCGGATGCCCACCGAAATGATCGCGTACGGGCAACAGGCACAGGAACGGGGCCTGCGGGTCATCATCGCCGGCGCGGGCGGCGCCGCGCACCTGCCCGGAATGCTGGCCTCGGTGACCGTGCTGCCGGTGATTGGCGTGCCGGTACCGCTGAAGTACCTCGACGGAATGGATTCCCTCCTGTCGATCGTTCAGATGCCTGCCGGAGTGCCAGTTGCCGCCGTCTCAATTGGTGGTGCCCGCAACGCTGGGCTGCTCGCCGTGCGGATGCTTGCGGCCGGCGAGGACAGCCTGGCGCAACGCCTCCGGGGCGAGCTCGTCGATTTTGCGGCCGGCTTGCGGGAGACCGCCGTTCAAAAGGGTGCGGCCCTTCGGGCGCGAGCGACCCTGCCCGAGGAGAGCGGCGTATGAGCCAGGCTTCCGACCCGGAGGGGCAATGGTTGCTCACCGACCCGGTTCGCTACCCGGAGTCAGCGACACCCAGGGTCCGCACCAAACGCGCCTTCGTCCTGCTGTTGCTGACCCTGGTTCTTCCTGGCTCGGCGCAGATTGTCGCCGGCGATCGGGGCTTGGGCCGGCGGGCGCTTCTGGTGACCTTCGCGGTCTGGCTGGCGGTGTTGGCCGCTATCGTTATCGCGGTCACCAACCGGACGGCACTGGTGAGCGCGGTGACCCACCAGTGGTGGTCACTCGCCCTGATTATCGTGTTGCTGGTACTTGCCGTGTCCTGGGCCATTCTCTTCCTGAATACCCTGCGGATTATCAGGCCCCCTCTGCTGGAGCGATCCATGCGTCCGGTTGTCGCCGGATCATTGGTGGCACTGATGGTGGTTACCAGCGGATCCCTTGCCTACGGCGCGTATCTGCTCAATGTGAGCCGTGGCACCTTCGGCTCCATCTTTCAGGCCGGGCCCGCATTCGATCCGGTTGATGGGCGGTACAACTTCCTGCTGATGGGCGGCGACGCCGGTGAGGACCGGACCGGACGCCGGCCCGACAGCATTTCGGTGATCAGCGTCGATGCGTCTTCCGGGGCCACAGTGACCTTCAGCATCCCCCGCAACTTCCAGAATGCCCCGTTCACCGAGGATTCCCCCCTGTGGCAGATCTACCCGGACGGGTACAACTGCGGCGATGAATGCATTATTAACAGCCTTTACCCGATAGTCGCCCAGGACCATGCCGACCTCTACCCGGAGTCCGACGATCCGGGAGCGGAAGCGATGATGGATGCCGCCGGCGGCATCCTGGGGATCGAGGTACAGGCCTACATCCTGGTCGACATGGAAGGCTTCTCCCAGGTCATCGACGCCATGGGCGGAATCACCATCGACGCTGGCGGGTGGGTTCCGATCACCGCCGCAGAGATCCCCGGCACCAACCCGATCCGGCACTATCCGCCCTCCGGGTGGATTGCCCCCGGCGTGCAGACCCTCGATGGGTACCACGCGCTCTGGTACGCACGATCCCGGGAGTTCGTCACCGATTATCACCGCATCGCCCGCCAGCAGTGCGTCCAGCAGGCCATGATCGCCCAACTGGATCCGGCGACCGTCCTTACCCGGTTCGAGGATCTGGCCAGTGCCGGCGCTGACATCGTCGAAACCGACATCCCCCTGGACCAGTTGGGGAGCTTCGTCGACCTTGCCCTGAAAGCGAAGAACCACGAAACCCGTCGCCTGACTATCGGCCCACCCGACTTCGGCACGGCCGCAGACAACTTCGTCACCTATCCGGTGTTCGAGGAAATCCATCAGCGGGTGCAGCAGACCCTGGCGGAAACCACCGGGGCCGAACCGGCAGCAGACGCACCCGTCCCAGCTGAACTGCAGGCAGCCACAGCGGTGTCGGTCTTCAAACCGGCGGAACCAACCATCGTCCCCGCGCAGGTTACCGCACCGGAAATCACTGAAGAGTACCTGCAGCAGCTGGCCACCATCGGGGATGTTGCAACCCTCAGCACCCTGTTGGACAACAACGGGGAATGCAGTCCCGCCTAAGGAAACGAGTCAGCCATGTACCTGCTGGAGAACACGCTGCGGCCCTACGCCTGGGGCTCCGAGACGGCTATCGCTGAGCTGCTCGGCCGGGTCCCCTCGGGGGGTCCCGAAGCTGAACTCTGGGTGGGAGCCCACCCAGACTCACCCTCCCAGGTGGTGCTGGAGGACGGTACCCGCCAGCACCTGGACCAGTTGATCGCCTCCGACCCGGAGCGGGCGCTTGGCAACGAAGCCGTGCAGCGTTTCGGTGACCGGCTGCCATTCCTGCTGAAGGTCCTCGCCGCCGCGGCGCCGCTGTCCCTCCAGGTCCACCCGAGCAGCACCCAAGCTGCGGCCGGGTTTGCGGCTGAGAACGCTGCCGGCATACCCGCCGACGCTCCGCACCGCAATTACCGGGATGGGTTCCACAAACCCGAGATGATTTTCGCGCTCACCCCGTTTGAGGCTCTGTGCGGGTTCCGGCCCGTGTCCGAAGCCGCTGACGTGTTCGAGCGGTTGATCTCAGCTGTCGAGGCAACCGGGGCCAGCGCGCCCGCGCTACTCGCCGACGTCGTCAGCGACCTCAGGGGAGCGGATCAGCGGGAGGCCCTCCGTGGCGCCTTCACCCGTCTGCTGAGCGCGGCCGATGCAACCCAGGCCGCCGAGTCAGTCGCGACGGCGCTGGCATCGGTACCCGGCCGGGACGCCGCGACCGTGCGCGAACTCACCGACCATTATCCAGGCGACCCCGGCGTCCTCGTCGCCCTGCTGTTGAACCGGGTGTCGTTGGATCCCGGTCAGGCCATCTACCTTCCGGCGGGGAACGTCCACGCCTACCTCAGCGGCCTGGGGATTGAGGTGATGGCTGCCTCGGATAACGTGCTGCGGGGTGGGCTGACCCCGAAACACGTTGACGTTCCCGAGTTGCTGAAGACGGTGCGCTTCGAATCGGTCAGCGTGCCGGCCGTCGAGGTCCGGCACACGGGGCTTGGCCAGGAACTGTACTGCCCGCCGTTCGATGAATTTGCCCTGCAACGCCTTGAGCTCCGCGCCGGGTCGGATTCAATGGCTTCCGCTGATGTACCCCTGGCCCAGAACGGTCCGGTGTTGGTGCTGGCCGTCTCGGGCAGCATCGTCCTTGACTCCCCTCGCGGCGACCTGCTCGTGCCTCGCGGTTCCAGTGCCTTCGTCCCGGCCAACGAGGCTCCCGTCATGGTCAAGCTCGCCGCCGGTACCGGGCCCGACACCGATCAGGACGACGACGGCGCCCTCGCCTTCGCGGTGACTCTCGCCGGCTGAGCTCCACCACCTGGGACCTTGCACCGGCTCCGGGGCGCAGAAAAGCGGCCTCCCCGCATCTGAGTGGTCGGCCCACCACTTATCTGCAGCCCAGCCACTTATCTGCGGGCCGGAGTGCACCCCAGCCACTTTTCTGGGGTCCGGGGGCGGCCGGGCCTGCTGGGCAGGAGTGCAGCGCAGCCCCTTGCAGCCCGAGTCTCTAAGATAGATGGGTGACTGCTTCCCTCGTGGCGAAGGACCTCTCCGGAGGCCACGCCCACCGCACTCTTTTCTCCGGCCTGAATCTGACGGTGGCACCGGGTGACGTCGTCGGCGTCGTCGGCGCCAATGGTGCGGGCAAGTCGACGCTGCTCCGGCTCCTCGCCGGCGCCGACGACCCGCTCGGCGGCACCGTGACCACCACCCCCACTGATGCGTTTGTCGGATGGTTACCGCAGGAGCAGGAACGACTTCCGGGCGAGACCATCGGGGGCTACCTCGGTCGGCGGACGGGAACGACGGCGGCCACCGCGGCGATGGAAGCCGCCGCCGACGAACTGGCCTCCGGAACCCAGGCAGCCAATGACACTTATGGGGCCGTCCTCGACCATTGGATGGCGTGTGGGGCCACCGATCTCGCCGAGCGCGTCCCCCAGGTACTGGCTGAGCTTGGCCTGACGCTCGGACCTGACACCCCGATGACCGGTCTCTCAGGCGGGCAGGCTGCCCGGGTGGCGCTGGCGGCGCTGCTGCTCAGCCGCTTCGACATCGTGCTCCTCGACGAGCCCACCAATGACCTGGATCTGGCTGGCCTTGCGCGCCTGGAGGAGTTTGTACGGGGCCTGCGGGGCGGCGTTGTCCTGGTCTCGCACGACCGCGAGTTCCTGGCCCGCTGCATCACCACGGTGGTGGAACTTGACCTGGCCCAGGGCAGTGTTGCCGTCTACGACGGCGGGTACGACGCGTATCTTGAGGAACGCGCCGTCGCGAAACGTCATGCGCGGGAAGCCTACGAGGAGTTCGCCGACAAGAAGTCCGACCTTGTCTCCCGCGCCCGCACCCAGCGGGAGTGGAGTTCCCAGGGCGTCCGCAACGCGATGAAGAAGAGCCCGGACAATGACAAGATTCGCCGGCGCGCGAGCATGGAATCCTCGGAGAAGCAGGCGCAAAAGGTCCGGCAGATGGAATCGCGGATTTCCCGCCTCGACGAGGTGGCCGAACCGCGCAAGGAATGGCAGCTGCAGTTCAGCATCGGCTCCGCCCCGCGCTCCAGCTCGGTGGTGGCAACCCTCAACCGCGCGGTCGTCAGCCGCGGCGGGTTCACTCTAGGGCCGGTCACGCTGCAGGTCAATGCCGGGGACCGGATTGGGATTACCGGGCCGAACGGTGCGGGGAAATCCACCCTGCTGGCCCTGCTGCTGGGTCAGTTGGTGCCCGACGACGGCGGCGCCGGGCTGGGCGCGAGCGTCGCAGTGGGAGAGATTGATCAAGCCCGCGGCGTGTTTGCGGAGTCCGAACCGTTGGGTGATGCGTTTGAAGCGCTGGTCCCGAGCCTCAACCGGGCTGAGGTCCGCACCTTGCTGGCCAAGTTCGGGCTCAAGGCCGACCAGGTCAGCGGTACCGTGGGCAGCCTCTCCCCCGGGGAGCGCACCCGTGCTGCGCTGGCCCTCCTGCAGTCCCGCGGAGTGAACCTGCTGGTGCTTGACGAGCCCACCAACCATCTCGACCTGCCGGCCATTGAACAGCTGGAGGGAGCACTCGAGAACTACGATGGTGCGCTGCTCCTGGTCTCCCATGACCGCCGCCTGCTCGAGAATGTCAGGCTGGACTCCCGCTGGGCCGTGGCCGACGGTCAGGTCACCGCCAACTAGCCTAGGAGCGTCCGGGCAGCTTCGCCTTCAGCTTCGCTGCAGTGGCCTGAGCGAGGCGCACTCCGTCCCGGGCCAACGGCATTGCCCGGGAATACAGGGGGTAGAGGGGCGAGAGCGGCTTGTCCCAGGTTCCGGCCAGCTGGTTCTCGTGCTTGGCCCAGCCCATCTTGAACTTGGATACTCCGTCGTTGAGCAGCCCGTTGAAGTCGTAGCGCACCGCGCCGCGCTCCTTCATGGACTGGATTGCCAACCACTTCAGGGCATAGTTGGCGCGCAACTGTTCCCCCTCGGGAGTCATCCCCCCATAGAGTTCGAAGACCGTGTGATCGCTGGCGGACAGCCAGAGGAACGCGACGACGTCGTCGCCCTGGAAGGCGGCGATCACCGGCGACGCGCTGCCAAGGTTGTCGTAGATGTCCAGATAGTAGGGATCCTCGTGGATGCCGAACCCCGCCCGCTCGGCAGTCTGGCGATAGACGGCAAGGCACCGGGGCAACTCCGCGCGGGTCACCTCCCGGTACTCGAGGTCCTCCCGGCCGGACTTCCTGATGTACTGTCGGTGCTTTTTACTCATCCCGGCGAGCAGCTCATCCTCGCTGAGGGTGAGGTCGAGGATGAGGGTACGGCCGATCAGGATGGTGTTCGCGGTGCTGCGCCACCCGGCTGCCGGCAGTGCCATGGCGGGAGCCGCATCGGCATCCCAGTCGGGTTCGATGCTCAACGCCACTGGCCGGTGCGCCTGGCGGACATAGACTTCCAGCGCGCCCAGCACGTCGGCCTCGCGCCCCGGCACTGTCTGTGGCCCGCGCGGGCAGTACGCCAGGGACCTGAACGGCACGGGAAGCTTGCGGAGCAGCACCTGTGCGCAGCCCACCAGTACGCCGTCGTCCTGCATCAGCACCCGGTCAACGGTCCACCCGTGGGCGGCCTTGGTCTTGCCCCAGCCCCAGAGCTGCTGGGGGTGCCCCAGCAGCTCATTCACAGCGGAGTCCCACCGGGACTCGTCGACGCATTGCACAACAGTAAGGGTCATGCCCTCAACCCTAGCGCTGATCGAGAACCCGCCGGGCGTCCTACTTCAGACGCGCGTAGCTTTCCCACTTGTGGGCCTGGTGCTCGCCGTCGACCACGCGGATGGTTCCCGACTTGGACCGCATCACGATGGACTGGGTCAGGACTTTACCCTTGTTGTAACGGACACCGCGCACCAGATCGCCGTCGGTGATGCCGGTGGCAGCGAAGTAGCAGTTGTCACTGGTTACCAGGTCTGAGGTGGACATCACCCGATCAAGGTCGTGACCGGCGTCGATGGCCTTCTGTTTTTCCTCATCGCTGGTGGGCCACAACCGGCCCTGGATCACTCCGCCCAGCGATTTGATGGCGCAGGCAGCGACGATGCCCTCGGGGGTGCCGCCGATACCCATCAGGGCGTCGACGTCGGTGCCCTCACGGGCTGCCGCAATGGCTCCGGCCACGTCGCCGTCCATGATGAACTTGGTGCGCGCACCGGCGGCACGGATTTCGTCGACCAGGGGACGGTGGCGGTCGCGGTCCAGAATCATCACTGTCACCTGGTTGACCGACTTGCCCTTGGCTTTGGCGATCAGGTGCAGGTTCTGCTTGACGGGGAGGCGCAGATCAACCATGTCGGCGGCCTCCGGGCCAGTAACCAGCTTCTCCATGTAGAACACGGCGGAAGGGTCAAACATGGTGCCGCGCTCGGCGACCGCAAGCACCGCAATCGCATTGTTGATGCCGAGCGCGGTGAGGCGGGTGCCATCGATCGGGTCGACAGCGACGTCGCACTCGGGGCCGCTACCGTCCCCGACCCGCTCGCCGTTGAACAACATGGGGGCTTCGTCCTTCTCCCCCTCGCCGATGACCACGACGCCGTTGAAGTGGACCGTTGACAGGAGGGAGCGCATGGCGTCGACTGCTGCACCATCCGCTTTGAGCTTGTCGCCGTACCCAACCCAATGGCCACCGGCGATGGCCGCAGCTTCGGTCACACGGACCAGTTCCAGGGCGAGGTTGCGGTCCGGCTCGTCGTCGCCGACCGCCAGCGAGCGGGAGAGCGTTGAATACTGGGCTGATTTGGCGTTGTTGGACACGTCAATCCTCATCGTCGAAGCGGTGCTGTGCCATTGCTGGCGAAAGCTGCGGGACTTATCCCCTGCCGCAATCATAGTGGCCGCTGGTCTGCCTGCACTATGCGTGACGACGATACGAGACGGCGGGGCCCGAATAGGTGCGCACCCGCAAGTGGTGGAAAATAGATGTGTGAGCACCCCCCAGCCCGGATCGACAGAGCACCCCACCGACGGCGACGCGCGCCCCGACACTGGACCGCCAGTCACGCCGGTATTGACGCCGAAGCAGGCGAAGCGCGCCAACTCGACAGTCGTCGGCATGCTGATCGCAATTGCGGCGACCTTCGGTTTGGTGCTGCCGGTGTTGCTGTTCAATCCCACCCACACGGCCGAGACCTATGCCCGGGATATTGATGTACCGAACGTGTCGTCCGAGGCAGCGGATATTGCCGGCTATGTTCCACTGGCACCCGACCTGCCGGCAGGGTGGACCTCGAACTTCGCCCGCTGGAACACCGGCGGCAGCGACGGCGTCCCCTTCTGGGAGGTGGGCTACCTCACCCCCGAGCGGCAGTTCATCCAGCTCACCCAGACCGACAACGCCAACCCCACCTGGACGGCGCAGCGGCTCGACGGCGCCCAGGTGTCGGGCCAACGCACCATCGACACCCTCGACTGGGAACTGCTGGACAGTTCGTCGGGTGACACCTTCCTCACCGCAGAGACCGGTGAGTACACCCTGATTCTGAACGGTACCGCCGATCTCGCTGAATTCGACGTACTCGGCGCTGCAATCCTCGACGATCTAGCCGCGTCTTAGAGTCCAATCGTGGGCTGGAACCGGCGTAAGGTTGTGCCGTGGATAACGAACTGACCCCCGTTGATGCCTGGTCCCGCCTCCGTGACGGAAACCTGCGTTTTGTTTCGGGCAGCTCCTCGCACCCGAATCAGGACGCGCTGCATCGTGCCTCTTTGGTTGACACCCAGCACCCCTTTGCAGTCATCTTCGGCTGTTCGGATTCCCGGCTGGCCGCCGAGATCATTTTCGACCTCGGTCTCGGCGACATCTTCGTGGTGCGCACCGCGGGGCAGGTCATCGACGACGCGGTGCTGGGATCCCTGGAGTTCAGTGTGAGCGTGCTGAATGTTCCGCTGATCGTGGTCCTTGGGCATGACCGCTGCGGAGCCGTCTCGGCGACCATTGACGCAATCGACTCCGGGGAGATGCCCGCCGGTTTCCTGCGCGAACTGGTGGAACGGATCACTCCCTCCGTCCTCACGTCCCGACGCAACGGGGTTACGGACATCAACGCGACGGTCGTTGAGCACATCAAACAGACCTCCAAACGCATGGTCGATTCCTCGCGGGTCATCGCCGACGCCGTCGAGAACGACACCACAGCCGTGATAGGTGTCACCTACCGGCTTGAGGACGGCAAGGCTGAGATCGTTTCCGGATTTGGTGCCTTGTAGGATTTGGTGCCTTGTAGCCCCACCGGCGAGAATTGGCGCATGACTCAATCGCCTGGATCCGACGCCGAATTCCGTATTGAACACGACACGATGGGCGAGGTCCGGGTTCCGGTCAACGCGCTCTACCGCGCCCAGACCCAACGCGCGGTGGAAAACTTCCCCATCTCCGGCACCCGCCTCGAGCGCGCGCACATCGAAGCGCTGGCCCGCATCAAGAAGGCTGCGGCGACCGCCAACGCCGAGCTGGGAGTGCTCGACGACGAGCGCGCCCGTGCCATCGAGGCCGCAGCTGAAGAGGTGGCTCAGGGACTCTACGACGGCGACTTCCCCGTCGACATTTACCAGACTGGTTCCGGCACGTCGTCGAACATGAACATCAACGAGGTCATTGCCACCCTGGCGAGCCGCGCCCTTGCCGCCGCGGGCAGCGAAACCTCGGTGCACCCCAACGACCACGTCAACGCCTCACAGTCGTCCAACGATGTGTTCCCAACGTCCGTCCATGTGGCCGCGGCGTCGGCACTGACCAAGGACCTGGTCCCGGCACTGGAACACCTCGCAGCATCGCTGGAACGGAAAGCCGACGAGTTCAAGACCGTGGTCAAGTCCGGTCGCACCCACCTGATGGATGCGACGCCGGTAACCCTGGGCCAGGAGTTTGGCGGCTACGCCGCCCAGGTGCGGTACGGCGTCGAGCGCATCCAGGCTTCCCTCCCCCGGGTGGCCGAGGTACCGCTGGGTGGCACGGCCGTCGGCACCGGCATCAACACGCCGGCCGGTTTCCCTGCACGGGTCATCGAACTGCTGGCCAGCGACACCGGCCTCCCCCTCACCGAGGCACGCGATCACTTCGAGGCCCAGGCCAACCGTGACGGGCTCGTTGAGGTCTCGGGGATGCTGCGTACCATCGCCGTGTCACTGACCAAGATCAATAACGACCTGCGCTGGCTGGGATCGGGGCCCAACACCGGCCTCGGCGAGATCGCGCTGCCCGACCTGCAGCCGGGATCGTCAATTATGCCCGGCAAGGTCAACCCGGTGATCTGTGAGGCAGTCATCATGGTGTGCGCCCAGGTGATGGGCAATGACGCAACGGTGGCCATCTCCGGCACCAACGGAGCGTTCGAGCTCAACGTCGGCATCCCGGTCATCGCCCGCAACGTGCTGGAATCGGTGCGGCTGCTGAGCACCTCCACCCGTGTGATGGCCGACAAGATGATCGACGGCATCACCGCCAATGAGGAGCGGGCTCGATTCCTGGCCGAGGCATCGCCGTCGATCGTGACCCCGCTGAACAAATACATCGGCTACGAGAACGCAGCCAAGATCGCCAAGAAGGCCGTCGCCGAGGGCCTCACGGTCCGGGAGGCCGTCGTCGCCCTCGGGTTTGTGGAACGCGGGGAGCTCACCGAGCAGCAGCTCGACGACTCCCTCGACGTGCTCTCCATGACCCGCCCTCCGCAGTAGCCCAGCACCACCCCCGAACGCCAGAAACTGCCCTGAGGGTCAGGTTCGCCGATTGCAGTCGGCGGATCTAACCCTTAGGGCAGTTTCTGTTGCGCCGGTTGGCCGCCCTAGCGTATGAAGTGGGGGACGCCGTCGGCGGTCAGTGCCGCCTCGACGAGCTGACGGTGGCGTTCGTTCAGTTCCGGGAGCTGATCGAGGGGAAACCAGCCGACGTCGGTGGACTCGTCGTCGTTCACCAGGGCCTCTCCCGACACGTACCGGCAGCTGAAATCGGTGGTCAGGAAGGTGCAGATGTCCCCGTTGGGGAAGGTCACGGGCCCCACCACCTCCACCCGGATCAGGTGCTCCACCCGGGCTCGCACGCCGGTCTCTTCGAAGATCTCCCGGACGATGCCGGCCGCCGGTTCCTCACCTGGCTCAAGCATCCCGGTGATGACCGTCCACTGTCCGTTGTCGGAACGCTTCCCGAGCAGCACCCGCCCGTCGTCGTCGAACACCACGCCGCCGACGCCGGGCAGCCAGAGGGGCTCATGCCCGACCTTCTCGCGGAGGGACAGGACATAGTCAGGGGTAGGCATGAGATCAGCCTAGCGAGGGGACGGCCAGGACCAACGCAGCTCCGGCAATCATGAACGGCCCGAACGGGATTGCCGACTTGAGTGTGCCCCGGCGGCTGACGATCAGGACCAGCCCCCAGAGCGCTCCGAGCCCAAACGCTGCGAAGGTCGCCCACAGCAGTTGGCCCCAGCCCACAAAACCCAGGTAGAGCCCCAGCCAACCGGAGAGCTTCACGTCCCCGAATCCCATTCCCGCCGGGTACACCACGCGCAACAGGAAGTACGCCAGCCAGAGCACGGCGGCCCCGCCAACCATGGTGAGCGTCCGCCCTGCGTCGCTGGCCAGCAGGGCCGCGGACCCGAGCAACACACCAGTGAGGGGGTAAGCCGGAAAGACAATCCGGTTTGGCAGCAGATGGCTACGGAAATCGACAACGCTGAGCCGGACTCCGACCACGCCAAAAACAACCAGCCCCAGTCCAAGGAGGAGCCCGGCAACGGGTCGGTCCTGGAAGTACCCGGCAAGGATGTCGGTCATGGGATCCAAGCTACTGGACCCCTGCGAACCGGCCAATGGCGGCGGTTAGACTGTGGACATGTCAGCAACTCACAGTGAAACACCAGCAGCCACCTTCCGGTCGCTCTGCAGGTCATCCCCCTGGAAGTGGGAGACCCTGCGCTTCACTGTGGCGTGGCGACTACCCGAGGGAGAGACCCGGCCACTCAAGGCCTGGCTGCGTCGGCCGGCGGCGCTCCGGGTTGAGGACAACGACGGCGTCCTCCTCCACAGCACCACTGGCACTGCCGGCTCACGGGACGCCCTCTACGTCAGCGCCACCAGGAAATCCTGGCTCCTTGCCCCGCGGCTGATCACCCCCGTCTACAACGACGCCGGCTTCGTGCTGCGCCGCCCGGACGCCGCGTACGGTGAACCCGCCTTCGGCGATCCGCGGTGGGCCGCGATGCTGGACCCGGTCGAATTTGCTGGGGACGCGCCGGTGGCCTTCGAGTCCCCCTTCGCCAACCGGGTGGAGCTGGAGAACATCGTCGAAGAGGAGTTTGAGGGCCGGCCAGTCCTCAGCGCCGTTGCCACCCCCAACCTCACCTACAAACCCCACACTGACGGCTACCCGCTGATCGGTCGTGGTCGAACCAAGGTGAAAGTTGACCTCGGAACAGGAATCTGTGTGTCGACCCTCGCCCTGGACGGGGCGTTCGCTGGGGGTGGGCACTGGCTGCGGATCCTCGGTGTGGACGAGTACATGGTTGATGATCTCTTCGTTGACTCCGATAACCAGCTCACCGATGTCAGCGCCCACATCCCATGGAACGTGTCCTGACCGGCTGCTGCCTGACGCCTGCCCCCAGCGGGAACTGACTAGATTTCGGCGCCCTCAAGCAACTCGGTGACGAGAGCCGCGATCGGCGAGCGCTCGGACCTGGTCAGGGTGATGTGGCCGAACAGCGGGTGACCTTTGAGGGTTTCCACCACTGCTGCGATCCCGTCATGGCGCCCCACCCGCAGATTGTCACGCTGCGCGACGTCGTGAGTCAGGACAATGCGCGAGTTCTGCCCAATCCTGCTCATCACCGTCAGCAGCACGTTCTTTTCCAGCGACTGGGCTTCGTCGACGATGACGAACGAATCGTGAAGACTTCGCCCTCGAATATGGGTTAGCGGAAGCACCTCAAGCATTCCGCGATCCATCACTTCCTCCACCACCTCCTGCGACACCAGCGCGCCCAGCGTATCGAAGACCGCCTGCGCCCACGGGTTCATCTTTTCGCTCTCGCTGCCGGGCAGATAGCCCAGTTCCTGGCCGCCGACGGCGTACAACGGCCTGAACACCACCACCTTGCGGTGTTCGCGGCGTTCCAGGACCGCCTCCAACCCGGCGCACAGGGCCAGAGCCGATTTGCCGGTGCCGGCTCGCCCGCCCATCGAAACAATCCCCACCTCGGGATCCATCAGGAGGTCGATGGCCAACCGTTGTTCGGCGGACCGCCCATGGAGTCCAAACACATCACGATCACCACGCACCAGTCGCACCTGTTTGTCCGCCCCCACCCTGCCCAGCGCCGACCCCCTGACCGAGTGCATGACCAGACCGGTGTTGGCAGGCATTTCAGCGGCTTCGGGAAGGAACACGGGCTGATGGTCGTAGAGCGTGTTGACGTCAGCTTCAGCGACGTCCAGCTCAGCTACCCCGGTCCAGCCCGAGTCCTTCACCAACTCATTGCGGTACTCGTCCGCTTTCAGACCCATCGCCGATGCCTTGACACGCATCGGCAGGTCCTTCGACACCACTGTGACGTTCCTGCCCTCATCGGAGAGGTTCTTCGCCACCGCGAGGATCCGCGAGTCGTTGTCCCCGCTCCTGAATCCTGCTGGTAACACCTCCGGCGAGATGTGGTTCAGCTCCACCCGCAGCGTTCCGCCCTCTTCCCCGAGAGGGATCGCCTGGTTGAGGCCGTGATGCTGGACGCGCAGATCATCAAGCAACCGCAACGCCTTGCGCGCAAAATAGCCAAGCTCGGGGTCGTTACGCTTGGCCTCCAGTTCGCTGATCACCACGATCGGCAGGATCACCTCATGTTCGGCGAACCGCATAATGGCGCGCGGGTCCGAGAGCAGCACCGACGTGTCGACGACGTAGCTTCGGCTACCAAGGCTTTCAACAGACGAAAGGCCCGCCTCAGCAAGGATCAATTCTTCATCCGTGCTACTGCGAGCCTTGGTGGCGTGTGCTGGGGGGAGGGTCTGGCCTGAATCGAATGAACTCTGTGTTGGGTCAGATATGGCCACGTGGACTCCACTCCGGGGCGTGCAATCCCCGACTTGTTAAGGGGTGGGTGAGACAGTGAGGCCGCGAGGCCTGGCACGGCCTCCCCTGACGTCGCGCTGTGCTGGTGAGCACTGTTCGCTGCATCGGTAGCCTCCCGATCAGAAGGCCCTGGTGCCTCCTGATGGTGTCGAGAATACGCCCGGCATCGGGCCCACGAGAGTTTGGCGCGGCGTGTCGAAGAATAATTCGCGGTGAACTTCCGCTTGAATCGTCAGCCGCCGAATCGCCGCTGGCGCCGCCCATAATCCCGGAGCGCACGCAGGAAATCCACCCGGCGGAAGTCGGGCCAGAGCGCTTCGCAGAAGTAGAACTCGCTGTAGGCGCTCTGCCACATCAGAAACCCTGACAACCGCTGCTCTCCCGAGGTCCTAATCACCAGGTCGGGGTCAGGTTGTCCGCGGGTGTACAGGAAAGAGGAAATTTGCTGGTCGGTGAGACCGGTGGCAACGTCTTCCAACGACTGCCCCTGCGCTGCCGAGGCGAGCAGTAGTTCTTTGACGGCGTCGACAATTTCCCGGCGTCCCCCATAGCCCACCGCGACATTCACGTGCAGACCGTCAATTTCCCTGGTCTGTGTGGCCAGCGAGCACAACTTGTCCGAGAGGTTGTCGGGCAGCAGTTCAAGCGCCCCCACGGGTTGCACCCGTACCCGGTTGCCCTCCCCCAGCCGATCGAGGGTATTGGCGATGATGTCCAATAGCTGCGCTATCTCCTCGGGGGAACGGCTCATGTTGTCGGTGGAAAGCATGTAAAGCGTCACCACCTCGACGCCAAGCTCCTCGCACCAGCCCAGAAACTCGTGGATCTTGTCGGCACCGGCCTGATGTCCATCCCGGGTCGGAGCGCCCGCCAACTTGGCCCACCGCCGGTTGCCGTCGACCATTACACCGATGTGATGCGGAATCCTTTCGGGATCCAGCGACCGCTGGAGCTTGCGTTCGTAAAAGTTATAGGCGAATCCTGGAAACTTCACTGGGTGGTTCACCTATCCTTCTTCCGTTGGTCGCCAATCTGATGCTCTACTCCTAAGGTACCGCCACGGACCAGCTCCACCGATAACAGCCTCGGGGTGGTTTACGAGATCCCTCACCGCAGCCTGGTTACCGTCGAGTAACATAGCGAGTCGACAGCTAGGATTATGCAATGACCTCGAGCTTCCCAGGCACCCTCAAACCGAAGTTGCGCGGCTGGCTGCATGCGGGGGCCACCCCCCTGGCACTGGCCGCCGGCATCGTGCTCGTTGCCATCGCCCCGACGGCGGGCGGCAAGATCACGTCAGCCATCTATGCTCTGACCGGGGTGCTGCTCTTCGGCGTCAGCGCCGTCTATCACACCGGCACCTGGACCGACCGAACCAGGGTGGTCCTGAAGCGGCTTGACCACACGAACATCATGCTGGTGATCGCCGGCAGTTACACCCCGCTGGCCTGGGCCTTACTGGAGCCCGACAAGGCCGCTGTCCTGCTGTGGGTGATCTGGTCCGGCGCCATTGCTGGGGTCCTGTTTCGGGTGCTCTGGGTGAACGCACCACGCTGGCTCTATGTGCCCGTCTATGTGGCGCTGGGACTGGGCGCCCTCTTCTACCTGCCGGATTTCCTGGCCGCGAGCGTTCCTGCGACAGTACTCATCATCATTGGCGGCGCCCTATATATTGCCGGCGCGGTCTTTTATGCGCTCAAGCGCCCCAACTTCAGTGTCAGATGGTTTGGTTTTCATGAACTGTTTCATGCCTTCACCATTGCCGCCTTCACCGTTCATTTCATCGCGATCGTCATCGCAGTCCTGAATCCACTCCAGGGGCCTTGACCGGTTTATCCGGCCGGACGACGGCGGGTCGGCTCCCAAGTACCCAGGCCGGCAGGGTCTAGCGGTTTCCCGGCGTCGTCTCTGGTCGCGAGTCGGAGTCATTGGCGCGACGTTCCCCGGGGACACGGTCGTCGTTGGGACCGGTTTCGGGGCTGCCTGAACCGGCGGCTTCGTCCATCATCCCCTGGTACCGAACCCTCCGGATCCGTTTGGACATGTCGCGGATGAGGAAGATGACAGCTATCACCATCAACAGGGTGAAAACGAAGCCCAGCAGACCGGGCGTCACCTGGCTGGGATCCAGCCCCGGCCTGAGCCCATCCTCCTGATCGGGGACAGGGCTCACGGTTGACACCAGGTTAAGCAGGTAATTCACAATGCACCACTTTCGAAAGGAACGGTGGGCCGCAAGGCCCACATCCTTATTCTACGCCAGCGAAGAAGTCAGCTTCGGGCAGTTTGGCTTCCACCCGGGAGTGGATCAATGAGTAGTCTTCCCACGGCCAGACTTCGCGCTGCAGGTCTGCTGACACGGCGAAGAAGAACCCATCCGGATCAACCTGTGTCCGGTGCGAGAGCAACGCCCGATCACGGTGCTCAAAAAAATCTCCACACTCGATCTGGGTAGTGGTCTTGTGCGTGGGTGCCGGGGCCTGATGGCCTTCCGAGTCGGCTTCAAGCCACGCCGCGATCCGGGCGGCATAGGGTGACTGCAGGCCGGCAGCTTCGAGGGCGTTGTGCAGTGCATGGAATCGTTCAGGATTGAACGCGCGGTCGTAATACAGTTTCGACGGCGCCCAGGCGGCCCCCGTGCCGGGATACCGATCGGCGTCGGCGGCTGCATGATAAGCCTCGACGGCCACCTTGTGGGCCATGATGTGGTCCGGGTGTGGGTACCCACCATTCTCGTCGTAGCTCAGGATGACGTGGGGGCGGAAATCACGGATCAGTTTGACCAGTGGTGCCGCCGCACGCTCCAGTGGCTGCACTGCGAAGCACCCGAACGGCAACGGAGGCAAGGGGTCGCCCTCGGGCAGACCGGAGTCCGTGAAGCCCAGCCAGCGCTGGCGGATTCCCAGCGCTCGCGCCGCGTCGGCCATCTCCACCCGCCGCAGGCCAGCCAGGTCCCGCAGCGCTTGGGGATCGCCAGCGACTTTCTCGTTGAGGATGTCCCCGCGTTCCCCTCCGGTGCAGGTGGCAACCAGCACGTCGACGCCGGCGGCGGCGTACCGGGCCATGGTGGCTGCGCCTTTGCTTGACTCATCGTCCGGATGGGCGTGGACTGCCAGTAGCCGGAATCCCTCGCCAGGAGCCGACGCGCTGAATGATGGACGGTTTTCCGGGCTGGGCAACTACTGCTCCTGTGGGTTCGGCTATCGCTTTAGGCAATAGATTCCGGCGGGGATAAAATGGTTTCCGATGAACACCAACCAACCGCCAGTATCAAGAGTAGCCAATCGCTACGGCACCCCCAAGCCGGGATTACCAGGGCGGACGAAGAAGCGGATCATCTGGGGCGCCCTCGCCGTAGCAGTGGTCACCATCGGTGTGTTCACCGTACAGACTTCCGTCCCGGAGGTAACCAGCAAGGACGTCGGGTTCAACATTCAGGACGCCGGGAACGCCAACGTTGACTTCGATGTCACCAAAGCCCCCGACGCAACGGTGCAGTGCGCCGTGCAGGTCTTGAACGAAACCTACGCGGTGGTGGGCTGGGAAATCGTGGAGATCGGTCCCAATAGCGCCGATGAAGGGACCGACGGCGGTCGCACCACAGCGCATCGTGCCCAGATCCGCACCGAATCCGTGGGTGTCTCAGGCGGGGTCAACGCTTGCTGGGTCATCGAGGAAAACGGTTCCGCATAGGCCTGCCGGAGATTCCGAACGTCTCGATTTCACTACATTTCGGCCTTTACCCCCGTGCCCTACCTTGGGATTACCGAGGCAGGGCGTCTACACTGGGGACAATACGTTCGGCTCTCCCCAACCGGTGATCAACTGTGTATGTGGTCACCAAGGGTGGAGCCTTTATTTGTTGCTAAGCCTGCTTACATCTCGTTGTGCAGGCTGTCACCATGCCGAAACCGCTCGATCAACGGGTTTCGGACATAGCTAAGGAGATGCCCGTGTCCACCAACAGTGCACCTGTCGCATGGCTTACCCAGGAGTCCTATGACCGCCTCAAGGCCGAGCTGGAGCATTTGTCCGGTCCCGGCCGGACCGAAGTTGTTGCCCGGATTGAACAGGCACGGTCCGAGGGTGACCTCAAGGAGAACGGTGGCTACCACGCCGCCAAGGAAGAACAGGGCAAGTCAGAGGCCCGGATCCGTCAGCTCACTGCGCTGCTGGAGAACGCCCACGTTGGCGAAGCCCCGGAAGACAACGGAATTGTGGAACCCGGCATGCTGGTTCACGCCAGGATCGCCGGCGACGACGCCACGTTCCTGCTCGGCAGCCGCGAAGTTGCCGGTGACACCGACATTGACGTCTACAGCGAGAAGTCTCCGCTGGGAGCTGCCATCCAGGGTAAGAAGGCCGGTGACAAAGTCACCTACACGGCGCCGAATGGCAAGGAGATTGAGGTTGAGGTCCTGTCGGCCAAGCCGTACGTAGGGTAAGACCTTTCTGACGCCCTTAACGGGCTTTTGACTGCCGACGGCGGTCCGTCCCACCAGGGGCGGGNGCCGTTTCAGTATCACGGCAGCAAGCACCCCGCCGAGCGCCCCGAACAGGTGAGCCTGCCAGGAGATGTTGGAGCCCGCGCTGGGCAGGATTCCCCACAGGATCGAGCCATACATCAGGAAGACCACGAGCGCGAGCAGGATCTGTCGCAGGCTGCGGTTATAGAAGCCCCTGACCATCAGGTAGGCAAACAGGCCGAAAACCACGCCGGAGGCGCCGATGGTAAGTCCGCCGCCGAAAATCCACACCCCGATCCCGGATCCCAACCAGCTAGCCGCCACGGCAATGGCGAACCGACGTGTTCCCTCAAGGAATGTGAGGAAACCGAGCACCAGCAGCGGCAGCGTGTTGCTCAGGAGGTGTCCCACCCCGGCGTGCAGCAGCGGCGCGAACAGGACGCCGTCGAGGCCCGACACCTCCCGCGGGTCAATCCCCAGCCAGCCAACCAGTCGGGTGCCCGTGAGCACATTGACCAGGTGGATGGCCCAGAGCAGCGCCGCGAACACACCGACCGTGAGTAGTCCTTTGCGGGCGCGTTCGGCGAGCATTGCTCAGCCTTCGATAACCATGGGCTGGAATCCTTCGGCCCGCAGGTTACCGAGGATGAGATCGCAGTGTTCATCACCCTTGGTCTCCATATTGATGGTGATCGCAACATCTCCCATGCTGATGGATCCGCCCACCCGGGTGTGATCGACACCGGTCACGTTGGCGTCGGATTCGGCGATGATCCGGGAAATCGTGGCCAGTGAGCCTGGCCGGTCATCGAGGAGCATCCGCACCACCAGGTACCTGCCCGCGGCGGCGAGTCCTCGCTGAATGACCTTGAGCATCAGCATCGGGTCGATGTTCCCGCCCGACAGGATGACCGCCGTATTTCCCGGGGAAGCGCCGTTCTCGGTGAGCTTGCCGTCGAGCAGGGCCGCCACCCCCACCGCGCCCGCGGGCTCCACCACCATCTTTGACCGTTCGAGCAAGAAGATCAGCGCCCGTGCCAGTGAATCCTCGGTGACCGTGACGACGTCGTCGACCAGTTCCTTGATGATCGAGAAAGGCAGCTGACCGGGGCGGCCCACGGCAATGCCATCGGCGATGGTCGATACCTTGGTTAGCGGTACCAGCGCATCAGCCGCCAACGACGGCGGGTAGGCCGCAGCGTTTTCGGCCTGCACCCCGATGATCCGGATCTCCCGGCCCAGCTCCCTCGCCCTGGCCTTGACAGCGACGGCGACCCCAGCCAGCAGACCACCGCCGCCCACCCCCATCAGGATGGTGTCGACGTCGGGCACTTGTTCGAGGATTTCCAGCCCGATGGTCCCCTGACCGGCGACCACATCGACGTTGTCGAAGGGGTGGACGAATACGGTGTCGGTCTCCTCGGCGTACCGTTTGGCTTCCGCGAGCGCTTCATCGACGTTGTGCCCGTGAAGGACCACTTCGGCGCCGTGGCCGCGGGTGGCAGCGAGCTTGGGGAGCGCGACACCCAATGGCATGTAGATGCGCGCCTTGATGCCGAGCCGGGCGGCAGCAACCGCCACCCCCTGGGCGTGGTTGCCTGCCGACGCGGCCACCACTCCCCTGGCCTTCTCGGCGTCGGAGAGCCGTGCCATCCGCACGTAAGCGCCGCGGATCTTGAAGGATCCCGCCCGCTGCAGATTCTCGCACTTCAGCGACACATTGGCGCCAATCAGGCGCCCCAGCGCCCTGGACTCCTCAATCGGGGTGCGGGCGATGACTCCGTCAAGGAGTTTCTGCGCGGCTTGGACGTCATCCAGCGTCACGGCGAGATCCAAAAGATCAGTCACTGGTTGGCCTTTCGTGT
Source organism: Arthrobacter sp. TB 23 (assembly GCF_000294595.1). Taxonomy (NCBI): domain Bacteria; kingdom Bacillati; phylum Actinomycetota; class Actinomycetes; order Micrococcales; family Micrococcaceae; genus Arthrobacter; species Arthrobacter sp. TB 23. Next base: position 22,088 of record NZ_ALPM01000097.1, read on the forward strand.
GTCATCTGGGGTGGTGGTGTGGGTCGGGTGGTTGTTGGTGTCGTCGTCGCTGAGGGGAGGGTCCTCCGGAGGCTCCGGAAGGCCGTCGGGTGGTGGCGGGATCCCGCCGACAACCGGGTCTGTCTCCCAGGAGCGCGCGGCAATATATCGCACCACTGTGTTCACCACCGCGAGGAGGGGCACCGAAAAGAGCGCTCCGGGGATTCCAGCGATCAGTGTTCCGCCAGCGACGGCGAGGACCACCGCCAGGGGGTGGAGGGACACTGCGGGTCCCATGATCAGCGGTTGCAGGACGTGACCTTCCAGTTGCTGCACGACCAGCACAATGGCGAGCATGATCAACGCGTTGACCCAGCCGTTGGCTACCAGTGCAAGCAGGACCGCTACCAAACCGGTGAACAGTGCTCCCACGATGGGGATGAAGGATCCCAGGAAGACCAGGACACTGAGCGGCAGCGCCAGCGGCACCCCGATCAGGGCGGCACCGACTCCGATACCCACAGCATCAACGAACGCTACGAGCATCTGCACCCGCACGTAGTTGGCCATTGAGGACCAGCCACGGCGTCCGGCGCCGTCGACAGCTGTTCGGGCGTCACGCGGCATCAGCCCAACCACGAAGCGCCAGATCCGCTCCCCCTCCAGGAGGAAGAAGATCAGGGCGAAGACCGCCAGCAGCGCCCCGGCCGCGAAGCTGCCGGCGCTACTCCCAAGAGAGATCACGCCTGTCACGATCGATCCGCTGTTGTTCTGGACGGCGCTGGCACCCTCACTGATGAACTGGTCTATTTGGAAGTCGGTGAGACCCAGCGGCCCATCGTGGAGCCAGGTCTGGACCTGCCGGATCCCCTCCACCACCTCATCCCAGAGATCGGTAAATCCGAGAGCCAGTTGCCGGCCCGCCAGCGTTGCCATCGAGCCCACCACTCCCAGGAACCCTACGACGGTGAGGGCGACGGCGAGACCGTTCGGGACCCGTGCCTTCCGCAGCAAACCCATCACGGGTAACAGGAGGCTGGCCAATAACCCTGCGAGCAGGAGCGGGATAATGAGTAGCGAGATGTGTCCGAGGAGCCAGATCAGCATCCCGGCCACGACGATGATCAAGCCGACCCGCCATGCCCACGCAGCCGAGAGGCTCAGCGCGTACGGTACATCCCTGACGAGGGCCCGCCCCATGACCTGTTCGCGGGCGCCCTGAATACCCGACGGGGTCTGCCGCTGAGGGGGGCGAATCATGGTGCAATCTTTCCACACGTCACTGATCGTTCAGCACTGGGTCCAGCCTGCTGGACCCGTGTGACTAAAGGTCAGCCCACTGCCAATCGAACGGCACTGGGCGGACTGTCCAGGGGGCTGTTAAACACTTGTGCCCGCAACAATCGCTGCGGGCACAAGTCGAAGGGTTACGAAATTCCGTCGAGTTACTCGCTGCCGCGCATAATCGCGATGAGGCGAATGAACTCCACGTAGAGCCAGATCAGCGTGACGGTCAGGCCGAAGGCCGCGGTCCACGAGTATTTCTGGGGTGCACCGTTTCGCACTCCGTCGCTAATCGACGTGAAGTCGATAACGAGGGAAAAGGCGGCGAGCCCGATCGCGAAGATTCCGATCACTAGTCCGAAGGGAATGTCAGTTCCGGGGATAGAAGCACCGCGCATACCCCAAGGGTCTTCGCTAACACCAAAGAGCATCAGACCGAGGTTGATCAGGCTGAACGCTGCGTAGCCGAGGATGGCGATCATGAAGATCTTCATTCCCTTAGGCGACGCGCGCACCTTGCCGCTCTTGAACAGGGCCAAAGTGATGGCGAAGACGGTGAGCGTCCCCACGAGGGCCTGCAGCGCGATGTTGGGGAACTGAGCCTCCAACACCATAGTCAGCCCGCCAACGAACAGACCCTGCAGGAATGCGTAGGCCAGGATCAGCGCTGGGACGGGTTCCCGTTTGAAAGCGTTGACCAGTCCAAGTACCAGCCCGCCGACCATACCGACGATCATCAGCGGCATCACGAGCCCTGGGAGCAGGAAGGCAGGCACAGCAGCACCGACCAGTACAACGCCGATCGAGAGGACTGTCTTGACGATCACGTCGTCGAAGGTCATCCGTCCGGTCTGCGAGGGCCCCGCTGATGGCTGGTTGTACAGGTCTTCCATCTGGGTGGTGCTCATTGCGCTCTGGCCGGCGAGCGCAGTTGCGCCTTGCCCTGCCGGAGTGTTGCCGCGTGCAGCGGTACGGAAGTTCTTTCCGTTGAATACCGGGTTACCGCCAAGTGCCATGTGAACTTGTCCTCCAATGGGGGATGAATGTGATTTTAACCTTATCAATGTCAACGCTTTTTCCGACATTTTGTTCCCTGCGGCGCCCGCGACGCCAGCAGTCGTTACCCAATCGCTACCCGCCGGTAGCCGTTTGGGTATCCGTCGAAACATGGCACGGGTAACATGAACTCACACTCGGTGACATGTGTCACAAGACATGTGGCACCAGACGTATGCCACAAGCCGTCCTTACTCCACCGGATCGCCGGTGGGGCACCCCATAGTGAGGTTCATAACTTGATAACCCGACCGACGCCTGCGTGGATCAGGAGGCTGCTGGTTTTCGCGACCGGCCTCATCGCCGTCCTCATGCTCAGCGCCCCCGCAGCCCAGGGCTACCACCCAGGGGCCCCCGCGACAGCTCCCAGCACACTGGCCGCATCGCATCTCCCCGGGCAGATCGTTGCCCAGGAGTTCACTGACCGGATCAGTGGTGTTCTCCGGAACGCCGACGGCCCTCTCGCGGACGTCACCATCTCGGTATCGGGCAACGGGTTCGATGGTGAGACTACTTCGGCAGCCAACGGGTCCTGGTCCGTCGGGGTACCCGAGCAGGGTGCCTACGAGGTAACCCTCGAAGTTGACACCCTCCCCGAGGGTGCGGCCCTGGCTGAAGGCCAGGCCAATCCGCGCACAGTCACCTTTGCTGGCACATCCAACGTCACCACGCTGTTTCTGTTCGGCGAGGGGATCGTCACAACCACCACCAGCTTCTGGGACACCCTCGCGGAACGCTCCCTCGCCGGCCTCAGCTTCGGCCTGCTGCTCGCGCTGAGCGCCGTCGGGCTGTCGTTGATTTTCGGTACAACCGGGCTCACCAACTTCGCCCACGGCGAGATGGTTACCTTTGGCGCGGTAGTTGCCTTCGGATTCGCCGCATTGGGGTTGCCCATCTTCGTGGCAATACCGTTGGCGGTGGTCGCTGGTGCTCTCCTCGGGTGGGTCCAGGATGCTGGTTTGTGGAAGCCCCTGCGCCGTCGCGGAACCGGGCTGGTTCCCATGATGATCGTCAGCATTGGGCTCGCCCTGGCGCTCCGGTACATCATTCAGTTCAATTTCGGTGGTGCCACGCAGCAGTTGCCTGGCGCCCAGAGCGCTCGGCTGGACTTCGGACCGGTCTCCATTTCACAGAACAACCTCAATTCGTTGCTGATTTCCCTGGTGATCATCCTGTTGGTTGGGTTCCTCCTCCTGCGCACCCGCCTCGGCAAAGCCACCCGCGCGGTGTCGGACAACCCAGCCCTCGCTGCCGCTTCAGGTATCGATGTGGACCGGGTCATCCGGATTGTCTGGATGGTCGGCGGGGCGCTGGCAGCCCTCGGCGGAATCCTCTGGGCGTACTACCGTCCGGGCGTGTCCTTCAACATGGGTCAGCAGATCCTGCTGCTCATCTTCGCTGGCGTCGTCCTCGGTGGACTGGGCACCGTGTTCGGTGCCCTCATCGGGTCGATCATCGTAGGACTGTTCGTGGAAATCTCGACCATCTGGCTGGAAGCCGACCTTAAGTATGTGGGAGCGCTTCTGATCATGATTCTGGTTCTTCTGTTCCGGCCGCAGGGTATCCTCGGCCGCAAAGAGCGCGTCGGTTAGGGGCTCACATCATGGATTTCGGAAATATTCTTGCACTCGCCTTCGGCGAAATGATCAGCCCCACCACCGCCGCTTATGCTCTGGCCGCCCTCGGTCTCGCCGTGCACTTTGGCTATTCAGGACTGCTGAACTTCGGCCAGGCCGGTTTCATGGCCGTGGGTGCCTACGGCTACGCAATTTCAACCCTGACTTTCGACGCTCCCCTGCCAGTCGCCGTCCTGGTGGCGTTGACGGCCTCCGTGCTTTTCGCTCTCATCCTGGGCATTCCGACCCTGCGCCTACGAGCCGACTATCTCGCGATCGTCACTATCGCCGCAGCGGAAATCGTCAGGTACATCGTGACCACCAACGGGCTGACCGAGGTGACGGGCTCAGCCAACGGTCTCGCCAACTTCGAGAATGGCTTTTTCGCGCTAAATCCGTTGGCCCCGGGATCCTACAATGTGGGTCCCATCGCAATGAATGAGCGGGACCTGTGGATCAGAATCGTGGGCTGGACCATTGTGGCCCTCGCCTGCCTGACCGTCTGGTTGCTCATGCGCAGCCCCTGGGGCCGTGTGCTCAAGGGGATCAGGGAGGACGAGAACGCTGTTCGTGCCCTGGGCAAGAACGTGTACGCGTACAAGATGCAGGCGCTGGTTATCGGTGGCCTCCTCGGTTCCCTGGCGGGCATGATCTTCACCCTCCCCCGCGGCGCGGTACAGCCTGCCAACTATGCCACGGAGCTAACGTTCTTCCTGTACACCTGTCTCCTGCTCGGTGGCATGGCCACCGTTCTTGGACCGGTGATCGGGGCCATGATCTTCTGGGTGGTGCTGTCCCTGACCCAGGGGCTGCTCTACGGTGCAATTGAAATCGGTGCCATCACCTTCCTGTCCAACGTGCAGGCAGGTCAATTGCGCTACATCCTCGTTGGCGTCGCGTTGATGCTGCTAATGGTGTTCAGACCCCAGGGCGTCCTGGGTAACAAGAAGGAGCTGGCGTTCGCATGACCGAACCACTAGAGACGCAGCCGACCACCGGGGACGGGCGTCCACCCAAACACAGTGCGGCCACCCCCGGAGCCGTGGAGTCAGCGCCTGCCGGCTCAACCCCGGTGGACTACATGACCGATTCCCGCGACATCACCACCGGGCAGACCGGTCCAGGCTGCAAAAAACGGGACCCCATCCTGGTCGCGGAGAAGGTGACCCGCCAATTCGGTGGGATGAACGCCGTCGACGTCGATTATCTCGAGGTCCCCCGCAACAAAATCACTGCGCTGATCGGGCCCAATGGTGCTGGCAAGACCACACTCTTCAACCTGTTGACTGGGTTTGATACCCCTAACAGCGGGCAGTGGCGTTTCGACGACCGTGACATCGCCGGGGTGCCGTCCTACAAGGTGGCCCGGATGGGGATGGTGCGTACCTTCCAGCTCACCAAGGTGATGGGCAAGCTGACCGTCATGGAGAACATGCGTCTGGGCGCCACTGCACAACCCGGTGAGAGCCTCGCCCGGGCCCTGTTCAAGGGGCTATGGGGTAAGCGGGAGAAGGAAATCACCGAGCAGGCAGACGTGCTCCTCGCCAAGTTCAAACTGGATGCGAAGAAGGACGACTACGCGGCGTCACTGTCGGGAGGCCAGCGTAAGCTGCTCGAAATGGCGCGGGCCCTGATGGTCAAACCGGTTCTCGTCATGCTCGATGAGCCGATGGCTGGAGTTAACCCAGCACTCACTCAGTCCCTGCTGGACCACATCAAGAACCTCAAGGCCGAGGGAATGACGGTGCTGTTCGTCGAGCACGACATGCACATGGTCCGTCACATCGCGGATTGGGTGGTGGTGATGGCCGAGGGCAGGATCGTCGCCGAAGGGCCACCCGAGATAGTGATGAAGGATAAGGCCGTGATCGATGCCTACCTTGGCGCGCATCACGACGTCGACCTCGGCGACTCGAAGGGCGTCGAGATGCTTGAAGTTGAGCTCGCCCAGGACGAGGAGTCCGTCGTCGGCACCGCCGACGCCGGCATCCTGGCCCACCCCGGAGGCACCCAACTGGACGGCACGCCAGTCGAAACCACTCCCACAGGCCAGACTGGTCCCGCCACAACGGCGGATACCGCACCGGACAGCAAGGAGACCCGACCATGAGCGAGGACAACAGCACATCGGTGGTCAAGGTCACCAACCTGGTGGCTGGCTACCTGCCGGGCGTCAACATCCTCAACGGCTGCAGTATTGAGGCACGGTCGGGTGAGCTGATCGGCATCATCGGCCCCAACGGCGCTGGCAAGTCCACGCTACTCAAGGCCATGTTTGGGCTGGTGAAGGTACATTCCGGCACTGTGGTGGTCAGGGACAAAGACATCACCGGGCTCAAGGCCAACAAGCTGGTTAGCCAGGGGGTCGGGTTCGTCCCACAGAACAACAACGTGTTCGCCTCGCTGACCATCGAGGAAAACCTCGAAATGGGTATGTACCAGCGGCCGAAGGACTTCAAGAAGCGGTTCGACTTCGTCGCTGACTTGTTCCCCGAACTGGGGAAGCGTCGGGCACAGCGGGCCGGGTCGCTCTCGGGCGGCGAACGCCAGATGGTGGCGATGGGACGGGCGCTCATGATGGACCCGGCAGTACTCCTACTCGATGAGCCCTCAGCCGGTCTCTCACCAGTGAAACAGGATGAGACGTTCCTACGGGTACATGAGATCAACCGGGCGGGAGTTTCGGTGATCATGGTCGAGCAGAACGCCCGCCGGTGCCTCCAGATCTGTGACCGGGCGTACGTGCTCGATCAGGGGAAGGACGCGTACACGGGTACGGGCCGCGAGCTGATGAAGGATCCGAAGGTGATCCAGTTGTACCTGGGCACCCTCGCCGACACGGCCTAGCAGGCTCCTCAGGACCATAAACGCCCGGCTGGGAATCCAGCCGGGCGTTTTGCGTTGGGCGCGTCCTCGCCTGTTGAAGGAGTTCTGGGCCATAGCCAAGGCCAAGGGGCTCCGGGTGGATTTCATGACCGTGCATTGTCACGGCTGGGCGAACGTGGACAGCTGTCTCGGCAAGGTGAGGGCCCTGCACGAGTGCGCAGACCGAGGACTTCATGCGGGGCACCGTCGCCGGCATGCGGGCCATGCCCTATGTGGAGCCATTCGCCTGGAAAACCCGGGCGATCACAGACCCGAAGATGGGTAACTCGGCCCTCTTGACGGTCGAGGCTGGCGAACCTCCACCGGGAAGCTCTACGCCTCCCTGTAGGGCACTGGCCGCCTCCCTGTAGAGCACTGGCGGTCGTTCAGGCGGTCGCCGCACGGTCGGCCGCAGGCCGCAGGCTGACTGCTGACCGCTGACGGCGGTCCGGTGGGCAGCGAGAAAACATGCCCCGCTGTCCGGGTTGCTCACCAAAACGGCCGTTGCAACTCCCAGGTTCTGGGAGTCGCAACGACCGTTGGTGGTGCGAGTGAATCAGATGAACAGACTAGACCGCTTAGAGCTGCCCGGTTTCGGAACGGCTCGGCTGCGGGACGTTGTCGCCGTCGAATGCGTAGATCCCGATGAAGGCTTCGGTTGGGTCACCGTTTTCGTCAAAGGTGATCGGGCCGGAGATACCGTCATAGTCGATGTCTTCGCCGTCGCGCAGGAGGGTCACGCAAGCCGCGAAGTCGTAGCACTTCTCGCCTTCGCCGGTGACACCCTGAAGTTCGGCTGCAATTGCTGCACCATCGGTTGAACCTGCTGCTTCAGCTGCCAACGCGACAACATTCGCAGCGTCGTAGCTTTCACCTGCATAGCTCCAGCTGGTGAGGGCGGGATCGATTTCCAGCAAGGCCTCCTGGAAGGCATCACCGGTGAAGGGGCCAGGAATGGTTCCCTGAGCACCTTCCATGGTTCCTGGATCCAGATCCGCACTGTAGTCGGCCGTGTTGCCGTCCACCAGGAACAGGGTGCTTGGATCAATGCCCTGAGCCGTCAAGAGCGGCACAATGCTGGTTGCCTGGTCGAAGCTGATGACTACGATGGCGTCCGGCTCGGTAGCTACCACTGCATCAACCTGGCTGCTGAACTGTGAGTCACCCTCGTTGAACATCTCGTTGGCGACCACCTGGCCACCAGCCCCTTCAACTGCCTCGCTGATGAAGCCCTGAAGCCCGGTGCCGTAGGCATCGTTCAAGGTGACCATGCCGACCGTCTGGGCGCCACATTCCATGATGTAGTTGCCGAGCACGCGGCCCTGCAGCACATCTGAAGGTGCGGTGCGCCAGTACAGTCCGTTGTCATCCCAGTCGGTGAAGTCGGGAGCAGTGTTCGCAGGCGAAATCTGGATCACGCCAGCTCCGGTGATCTGGTTGATCACGGTTCGTGAAACACCTGAGGATGCGGCGCCGATGATGGCGCTGACGTCCTGAGACAGCAGATCCGTCACAGACTGGGTGGCAATGTCGGTGGTCGTGTCACCCGAGTCGCGGTGGATGATCTCGACGTCCTGGCCGAGCACACCGCCAGCCTCGTTGATCTCCTGAACGGCGAGGTTGGTGCCAGCAATTTCGGGCGGACCGAGGAACGCTAGAGCACCTGTGGTTGGAAGGAGCGTTCCCAGGACCAGTGGTGTGTCGGAGGTGGTAGTCGCCTCGGGAACAGCGGACGGGTCCCCCTTCGGGTTGGCCTCGGGCGCTTCGCCACCCTGACTCTCCGGGCAGCTGAGCCCGGTTGCAGCGGCAGGGGCGGCTGAGGTTTCGCCGCCGTCTCCTTCAGGAGTGGATCCGCCGCAGGCAGATGCAAAGAGCGCGATGCCCAGCCCCAAGGCAGCGACCTTTGCCGCGCGAGGTGCATTGTCTCCAATGCCGAACCGCACGGAGTTGCGTGTTGCAGTCATGTATGTTTTCTCCTCGACCGAAAGGCATTCTGTGCCTTTGATGCGATCACCAGGTGTTCCTGGTATGTAGAAAAGCTAATGCAAAAATGTGTCAAAAATAAGCAAAAACGGTCACATCCTTGTAACGCTCGCCACAGAGGGGTACAACCACCCGGAGTTTCGCGTTCGTACACGCGGCTTCGTGGTGCCCCAGGTCAGACTCGAACTGACACTGAACAGATTTTAAGTCTGGTGCCTCTGCCATTGGGCTACTGGGGCGTGACGGGCTGAATCGTCGTCTCTAGCCTACGTGATCGTTGCACCACACGTGGTCCGAGCGGAGCCAATCCATCCCGGCGACTGGTCACGTCACTGCGGGTCGGTCCGCCACGCGTTCCCCGTTAAAAGGTGATGGCGGCACCCGCTCCAGGAGCCGGTGCCGCCGTTAGTTCCAGTCAGTCAGCTGAACCTATTTCCTGGCTGGCTCACTATAGGAATCACTTTTCGCTGCACCGGCGCTGGAGGGAGCTTCAGCCTTCTTCGGCGGCGGCGTCGCGGCCTCACGGAACTGACGCTTGGGCGTCTGCAAATCCATCAGCTGGGTGGTGTCCCGTCCGAAGACGAAGCTCAGAATCCAGTTGAAGACCACTCGGAACTTACGCTCGAACATCGGCATCGCCATCCCGTGATAGCCACGGTGAGCCAACCACGCGGGGAGTCCTCGCATGCCGAAGCCCATGATGTTGGCAACACCCTTGTACTGCCCGAAGCCAGCCACAGCACCGAGGTTTTTGTGCTTGTATTCCTTGACCCTGCCGACGCCGTTGTTCTGCGCGTAGATGTTCTTCGCGAGGAGTTTGGCCTGGCGCACAGCGTGTTGGGCGTTGGGAACGCAGAATCCGCCGACGCCGCCGCCGGTGAGGTCTGGAACTGCGGCGACATCGCCTGCGGTCCACGCACCCTCAAGGGGGCCGTCGTCACCGGTGATCCGCAGTTCGGCGTTGGCGCGAATACGGCCACGCTCGTCGATCGGGAAGTCGGAGGACCTGACCATCGGGTTGGCCTGAACCCCAGCGGTCCAGATCAGGGTGTCAGTCTCGAACTCGTCCGCTGGAGTCTTGTCCGGCATATTGATCAGCTTCAGCCGGCCATCCACCGCGCTAGCCAACGAGGTATTCAACTTGACCTGAATTCCTCGGGACCTTAGGTGGGCGACCACCCACACCGCCTGGGATTCAGTTACCTCGGGCATGATCCGTCCCATGGCTTCCACCAGGACGAACCTCAGGTCCGAGTGCTCAAGCCGGTCGTTTTTCTTGACCGCCGCCCGGGCCATGTCCTCGATTTCGGTGATGGTTTCAATACCGGCGAATCCGCCGCCAACCACAACGAAGGTCAGGGCACGGTCGCGCTCCGGTCCGGCCGCCATCAGCGAGCCGGTCTCGATCCGCTCCAGCATCTGGTTGCGCAGTGCGACAGCTTCCTCGATGGTTTTCAGGCCGATCCCCTGGTCCTTCAACCCTTCAATCGGGAAGGTCCGGGTGATGGAACCGGCGGCGACGACGACATCGCGGTAGGTCAGCTCGAACGGTTCGCTACCGTCAGCCGGGGCGACCGTTGCAGTACGGCGGGCGTGGTCGATGCCGGTGACCTTGCCGGTGATCAACTCGGTCTGCTTGAGGTGGGTGCGGTGCGAAACCACTGCGTGGCGGGCTTCAATGTTGCCACCGGCCACCTCGGGGAGGAACGGCTGGTAGGTCATGTAGGGCAGCGGGTCCACCAGGGTGACAATGCCACCGTGGGACTTGATCTTCTTCTGTAGCTTGTGGGCCACATAGAGACCTACGTAGCCGCCACCGACTACAAGAATGCGCGGACGATCGGAGAACTGTTGATTCAGTGCCATGCCTCGATGGTACCGGACTTTGTGAAAAAGTTCACTAAGTTTACGTTGAGCCTTGAGCCCGGCCAACAGGATCAGTGTCTAGGGCCGAGGTTCGGCGGCCGCTTCCAGAGAATCCGTGTCGGTATTCTCGTCCATCGGGTTGGACAAAGCGGCCCTCCGCGCACGGACGACTGCGAAGGTCCCAGCGGCAAGGACCACCACTATCAGGCCGCCAAAACCCAGCACGATCGACGCGGGAAGCCCGCCGGAGGTGCCAGTGCCATCTTCGGCCACCGGCACCTCCGGCTCGGGGATATCAGCCGCCGTGGGTTTGCTGGCTGGAGCATCGGCCTCGGGTGGGGGTGCTGGAGCTCCTCTGCGGTAGATCTCGATATATTCGGCCATCGAACCCAGGAGGTTTTCCTCGGGGACGGCAATCTCGGCATTAACCGCCGCTGCCACGTCGAGGATCCCGTAGCCGTAGATAGTGTCGCGTTCCTCGCCCTCGGCGCCGGCCTCCTGGGCCGTCAACAAAATCCGGTTGACGACCTGGGCCGCGGAGAGGTCAGGGTACTTCGAACGGATCAGCGCGGCGGTTCCAGCGACCAGAGGCGCAGCTCCCGAGCTGCCCGACCAGTCGGCGTACACCCCACCCGGCAGGGCTCCCACCAGGTTCTCAGCAGGAGCAGCGACCCCGATACTGATTCCCTCGGATGAGGATTCGCGGCTCGCTTGGCCCTCCCGGTCCAGACCAGCGACGGCAAGAACGCCCGGCATGGTCGCCGGAGCACCCACCTGCAGGGAGCCTCCCGCACGGTTACCCGCGGCGGCGACGATGACGACGTCGTTTTGCTCGGCGTAAAGGAAGGCCTCGTCCCAGCTCTCCGGCCAGGTCGGTGAGGTGCTTCCAAGCGACATGTTGATCACCTGGGCTCCGTTGTCCACCGCCCAGCGCACAGCGTTCGGGATCTGGGCGTCGATACTGATGCCCGCTGGATTGGGTCCCTTGGTTTCGCCTTCAATCCAGACGGACACGGCCAACAGCTCTGACTCAGGTGCCACTCCGACAATCCCGTCCGATCCCCGACCGTAGGTATCGGGGCCGGACGTAGCGACCGGTTCGGGCGACGGCGACTCGTCAGCGGCATCTTCGTCATCGGATGGTGAGGGGCTGGGCGGAGGATCGGGCAGGTGCCCGCGGCCGGCCAGCAGGCTGGCGACGAGAGTGCCGTGCTCAGCAACCTCGCCGATGCCGAGCTGACCGTCGGGTTGCCCCGACCCCGAAACGTCGCTGCCGCCTACCACCACTCCCTCAAGATCGGGATGTGAACCGTCCACGCCACTGTCGATGACAGCGACCCGGACTCCCTCGCCCTTGGTGGTTTCCCAGGCTTCGACGATCCCGTAGTCTTCCAGCCAGTATTCGCGTTCCCGCAGGTCATCTGCCTGAGCCGGGAGGGCAGGAAGCAGTGCTGCTGCGACAGCCACACCGAGCAGGCAAGCCGTGGCTCGCAACCGGGAGCCGAAAGCTCCGCTGGGGTTGGTCACTGGGTGGTTTTCCTGTTCTGGCTGAGGGCAATTCCGTCAAGAATATCGTGCTCGCTGGCGACAGAGGTTTTCACCCTGCCCCCGGTGGCATCGGCAAGGTGGGCGGTGATGGTGCGCCAAATCAATGCGCCGGCACCGATCACATCCACCCGGCCCGGGTGCATGTACGGCAGGGCGGCGCGGGATTCCCTGCTCATTGCCAGCAGCTCGGTGGAGGCCCGCCAGACCCGCTCCTGGTCCAGTTCTGCGCCATGAATGTCCGCCGAGCTGTACCCCGGCAGGTCCAACGCATGAGCGGTGATGGTGGTGATGGTTCCTGCCACCCCTATCAGCCGGCTGACCCGGTCAAATGGCACGTCCTGTGAAGCCTCGGCGATCAGGCGTCGGACCTCGGTTTCCATGGTCGCGATCTCCTGAGCAGTGGGCGGGTCTGCGGCCAGGTAGCGCTCAGTGAATCGCACGCACCCCATATCCATGCTGCGTGAGGCCGTCACCCCTGCTGAAGTGCCGACGACGAATTCGGTGCTTCCACCGCCCAGATCGACGACGAGCGCCAGCGACTCATCGGCCGGGGAGGCCGCCGCGGGAAGCACGCTCAGCGCACCATCGAATGACAGTGCGGCTTCTTCAGCCCCGCTGACCACTTCCGGCGCTACCCCCAGCAGCGCGCTGATGCCCGAGGTGAATTCTTCACGGTTCTCGGCATCCCTGGTCGCCGAGGTGGCGACGAACCGAATCCGGTCGGCTCCGTGCAGACCGATAAGTTCAGCGTATTCGCGGACCGCGGTGAAGGTGCGTTCGAGCGCGGCCGCGGACAACCGCCCGGTGGTATCCACTCCCTCCCCGAGCCTGACCACGCGCATGAGACGCACGACGTCGGTGAGGGACCTGCCGTCGTCGTCCACGTCAGCGATCAGCAGTCGGATGGAATTGGTGCCGCAATCGATGGCGGCTGTGCGGATCATGGTTTCTCCGGCGTGTTTGCGTCGGTGCCGGTGGGTGCTGTGCCGGTGCTGGCCGTCGTCGCTTCAGCCGCGTCGGCAGCCGCACGACGCGAGGCGCGTTTCGCGTCGATTTCCTCTGGGCTGAGGTTCTGGGTGCGGGTGTGCCGGCTGAGTTCGCGGTCCGGCGCCGAGCCGGCCGTGTCCCAGGCACCGGAGCAGTAGCAGGTGTCCCGGGTCCACCACTGGGCAATACCTTCAACCGCTTCGTCGCCGAGCGGGTTGACACCCGGGCCGGCCGCCAGTGAGTGTCCCACCAGGACGTGGAGGCATTTGACCCGGGTGGGCATTCCGCCGGCTGACACGCCGTCGATCTCCGGAACAGGACCCGTCCCTGACCGGTCGCCGATGGCTTTACGGACACGAAGGTACTGCTCGTGCGCCGACTGGTACTTCTCGGCGAGCCCCGGGTCGTGTTCAAGCCGTGCCGTCATCTCGGCCATCAAGCCCGACGCTTCAAGGCGGGAGACCGCAGCAGTGATCACCGGATGCGTCAGGTAGTAGGTGGTGGGAAAGGGGATGCCGTTGGATAGCCGGGGGGCGGTGGTCGCCACCAGCGGGTTGCCGCAGACACAGCGAGCACCAATTTCGACGACGTCGCGCACGGGACGGCCAAGTTGGCGGCTGAGGGTTTCCAGATCGGATGTGGTCAGCTCGGTGCCGGGTGCAGCGTCCATATCGGGGCCCAACCTTTCGTGGTTGAAGTTCGTGGAGGGAGATGAGGTGCGGTGTTCCGGGACCTGCACCGGGAATGATGAGCGCGGGTGCGGGCGCTAGGAGTCTGTTGCAGACCGCTCAATGGAGTCCCAGAGCGCATCGACCCAGGGGAGATCCTGCGGGGCGTCGCCGGAGGAGCCGACTGCTTCTTCGCCTGGTTCGGTGTCGCCGACCACCACATAGCGGGTCTCACCGGGCATTACCAGGAAAATTCGTTCGCGGGCCTGGGCCTTGATATAGGCGGGGTCCTCCCAGCGGGCGAGCTGCCGCTGGGATTCCAGTTGGGTTTCCTCCAGGGCGGCAATCTCGTCCCGCAGAGTGTTGAGCTCGCCCTGCTGGAGCAGGTAGGTTCGCACCGATGGCGCCAGGAGCACCGTGATGGTCACCAGCACTACCGCCAGCGCCAAGAGCCGACCGGAGAAGGATTTGGCCGGAATGGGCTTGGCATCCTCGGCCGGCACAATTGCTGGCGCTTCACGCCGGAACGGTTGGCGTGCCCGCCGGATGGTGCCAGCGAGTTGCAGCCGCTGCTTCGCCCGTTCCTCTGACGGGGTCAGAGGTGTTGGCGCCGGACGCGGTGCGGGTCCTGCCGGTTTCCCGNCCGCGTGTAGCCGGTTTGGCTGCGGTGGACTTGCCTGCACCCGCGACAGGCTTCTTGGGTGTTCGCCGCGCCGTAGGCGTGGCGTGTGTCCCATGCCGGTTGATGGGTGCTGGTGCCGGCGGCGCCTGAGGACCAGCGCTGCGCGGCACCTTGGGGCGGCGGGTAGACATCAAAACTCCTCAAAATCCTCTGTATCGGGACTGGTGGCCTGTGAGCCGTCCCTATTACGAGGGTAGCCGCCGCTGCTGCTAACTAGGCTTTGAAACGCGGGAAGGCGCCTCGCCCTGCGTACCGGGCGGCGTCGTCGAGCTCTTCTTCGATCCGTAGGAGCTGGTTGTACTTGGCCACCCGCTCGGATCGTGCCGGAGCGCCGGTCTTGATCTGGCCGGCGTTGGTTGCGACGCAGATGTCAGCAATCGTCGTGTCCTCGGTTTCACCTGACCGGTGCGAGGTAATGGTGGTGTAGCCAGCACGCTGCGCCATGGAGATCGCATCGAGGGTCTCGGTCAGTGTTCCAATCTGGTTGACCTTGACCAGCAGCGAGTTGGCGGTGTCTGCTTCGATGCCGCGGGCGAGACGCACTGGGTTGGTGACGAAGAGATCGTCGCCAACCAGCTGAACCTTTGAGCCGACCTGTTCGGTGAGGGCTTTCCACCCGTCCCAGTCTTCTTCATCCAGGGGGTCCTCGATGGAAACCAACGGGTAGTCGCGCACCAGTTCACCGTAGTAGGTGTTCATGTCGGCGGAGGACAACGTCTTCCCCTCGAAGTGGTAAGCGCCGTCCGTGTAGAACTCCGAAGCCGCTACATCCAGTGCGAGGGCAATGTCCTGACCCGGCGTGTAGCCGGCACGCTCGATGGCTGTGGTGATCAGGTCGAGCGCATCGCGGTTGGACGGCAGGTTTGGCGCAAATCCGCCTTCGTCGCCCAACCCGGTGGCAAGGCCCTTTTCCTTGAGCACGGACTTCAGTTCGTGGTAGACCTCAACGCCCCAGCGCAGACCCTCGGAGAAGGATTCGGCGCCCAGGGGAACGATCATGAACTCCTGGATGTCGACGTCGGAGTCGGCGTGGGAGCCGCCGTTCAGGATGTTCATCAGCGGAACGGGCAGTACATGGGCGTTGGGGCCGCCGAGGTAACGGTAGAGCGGCAGCTTGGAGGACTCCGCGGCGGCGCGGGCGATGGCCAGGGAAACGCCGAGCATCGAGTTGGCGCCAAGGCTTGACTTGTTCTCCGTGCCGTCGAGGTCAATCATGGCCTGGTCGATGGCCCGCTGGTCGGTGGCATCGAAGCCGAGGAGCGCCGGCTGGATCTGCTCGATCACTGCTTCGACGGCCTGCAGAACGCCCTTGCCGAGGTAGCGGGCCTTATCGCCATCACGACGTTCGTTGGCTTCGAAAGCACCGGTGGAAGCACCGGAGGGCACAGCCGCACGGCCGAAGGTGTCGTCGTCGAGCAGTACTTCCACCTCGACGGTGGGGTTGCCGCGGGAATCGAGGATTTCACGCGCGTGGATGGCGTCGATGATGGCCATGTATTGCTCCTTTGGTTCTAGGGTGAATAATCTCAAGGCGTCCGGTCAGGGCTAACCTGACCGGTTGATGGGTTCGATCCCAGCCTAGTGGAAACGTCTGTCGCAGCGCCTTTCATGTCCTCCGGAAGACTGGTGCGTGAGCGCTCCTGAAATCGGAGTGCCGCTGAGCGTAGCGCCCGCTCCGGGTCGAGCCCGCTCGCGATGGCTCGCTGCACCACCTCGAGCAACTGCTCCCCCAGTTCGGCTTCGGTTTGCGGTTCGGCGCCCGCCAACGCTGCGGCTGGCTCAGGCAGCGGATCAGCGGCCCGACGCAGGGTTTTGGCCGCCAGAGCCAGAGCGGGAAGGTGCGTGGGTATTCCGTGGAACGGATCAACCCGACCGGGCTCCTCCGCACGCTTGACCTGATGCCAGGTCTCAACGATCGATTCGATCGAGGAGGGAAAGCTCTGCCGCAGCGTTCCGTCGGGCGCGAAGACGTGGGGGTTGCGACGGACCATCTTGCGTGTCAGACCGTCGATCACGTCGGTGAGGTCGAAACGACCGTGCTCCCGCTGCAGTTGGGCGTGGAGTACCACCTGCAGCAACACATCACCCAGTTCCCCGCGCAGGTTGGCCGCTGAGTCAAGACTGGCAGCGTTGTTTGAGGCGTCGTCGAGCGCATCGACCAGCTCGTAGCACTCCTCCACCAGATACTCGACGAGTGAAGCGTGCGTGAGTTCAGCCATCCAGGGGCAGTGTTTCCGGAGCTGGGCTACCACCTCGACCAGCCGGTCCAGCGGATGCTGGCCTCCTGGCGAGGCGGAGCCCGGCGGCGACTCAGGCATCGGCGCGAAGAAAACCTTCGGTGACGTAGTCGGCAAGCGCCTCACGGTCTTCGAGTGGCAGGAACGCTGCGTTGACCGCGTTGAGGGTCAGCTCCAGCAGATCGTCCAGGTCATAGTCGAAGGTTTCGGAAAGTAGCTCGAACTCGTCGGTCAGGGTGACACCGCTCATCAGGCGGTTGTCGGTGTTGACGGTCACCTTGAATCCCAGCTGGAACAGCAGGTCGATGGGGTGGCTGGCGATGTCCCCGCCGAACGCTGCGATGGCTCCGGTCTGGAGGTTCGAGGAGGGGCACACCTCAAGGACGATGCCGCGGTCGCGTACCCAGGCGGCCACCTGGCCGAGGGTGACGACGCCGAGTTCGGGCTCTTCGCTGTCCTCGTCATATTCAATCTCGATGTCTTCGGCGATCCGAACCCCATGCCCGAGGCGTAGCGCGTGCCCGTGAACCAGGGCGTCAACGATGCTGTCCAGACCAGCGGCCTCGCCAGCGTGGACGGTCACCGGGAACTGGTGTTCTGCCAGGTAGGTGAACGCGTCCTTGAACCGGGACGGCAGGAATCCATCCTCGGCGCCGGCAATATCGAACCCGACGGCGCCCTTGTCGCGGTGGCGAACGGCCAGTTCAGCGATTTCCTGGCCGCGGTCTGCGTGCCGCATGGCGGTGATCAGCTGACCCACCTGGATGGCCCGGCCGCCGGCAACGATTGCGTCGACGCCCTCGTCGAGGCCCTGCTGGACAGCTTCAACGGCTTCGTCAAGGCTGAGGCCCTTGGCGGTGTGCTGTTCCGGGGCCCAGCGCACCTCACCGTAGACGACGCCGTCGTCGGCCAGGTCCTCAACGAACTCGCGGGCTACGCGGATCAGGCCTTCGCGGGTCTGCATGACAGCGATGGTGTGGTCAAAGGTCTCGAGGTAGCGGACCAGGGAACCGGAGTTGGCTGATTCCCTGAACCATTCGCCCAATGCCACCGGATCGGTGGACGGCAGTTGGTGGCCAACCGCTTCGGCTAGTTCGATGATGGTGGACGGGCGCAGGCCGCCGTCCAGGTGGTCATGCAGGGACACCTTGGGCAGGCTCCGCAGGTCGAAGGAGAGGTCGGTCGCTGGGGAGATTATTGGCTCAGTCACTTCACTTACCTTACGCGAGGTGCTTTGTGGGGACTAGCGCTGAGGCGCCCGTTCAGGCACGGCACCGTTACTTGCTGTCCGAGTGAACCCTGGCCGGCTCGGGACGCATCGGCGTTGAGCCGCGGACCGCTGCAATGATGCGGTCCACAACGATCCCGAGAATGACGGCGATCCCGATGGCTACCATGACGCCGAGCAGATGATTGTGCTCGAACCAGGAGCCTGCGAGGACGCCAATGCCGACCGAGTAGGTCGACCACACCACCGCCGAGAGTGCGGTGAGCCCAACAAAGCTTCGGCGTGAATACCCGGTGGCCCCTGCCGTGAGGTTCACCGCCACCCGCCCGATGGGGATGAACCGTGCCACAAGGATCAGTGAGGCAGCGCGCTTTTGCAGCTCATATCCGGCCCAGGCAAAGGAGCGTTGCATGCGGGCCGAGCGCATCCAACGGAACCGTCGGGTGCCGATCGCTTTTCCCATCGCGTACGCAATGTTGTCGCCGATGAACGCCCCGAGACCCGCCGAAATTATCAGGAACCAGGGGTTGGGAACACCTTGGGTGAGCACTAGTGAGGCGAGCCCGACAACCACCGATTCGCTGGGGAAGGGCGGGAAGAACCCGTCGACGGTGCAGCAGATGAACACCAGGAGGTAGACCCAGGGTTGCTCGGCGGTGCTGAGGATGAAGGTGCTGACCGCGTTCAGGGCTGTGATGACAGCGTCCATGTTCGATCTACCCCCTTTTCCGCCCTTGCTGACTGTCCGACAGTTATCACGATGCCATCCGCCGAGGGTCGCCGCCATGGGTGGACCCCCTGACACAACCCCTGTTTCCCTCAGGGCTGGGCCCGGTTGTGTCAATGCCAGGTTGGTCGGGCCAAGTTGTTCGGGCCAGGTTGTTCGGTCGCCGTGATACCTCAACGTTAGGGCGAGGAGGTCCCGGACCGCGTCGCCCGTTCGGCTGATCTTTGGGCTGCCCGCATCCACCCACAGGGGGACATCACCGCCAGGACAGTCCGGCGGCGGCGCGCTCGGCGCGGCTGTTACGCCTCGGCGATACGGTCCAGGATCAGCTGATAATTGGGCCTGGATCCTTCGGGCGCAATGACGACGGCGCCGTCGAGCGCCTCGCGTGCCCGATCGAACTTCTCGGGGGTATCGGTCAGCAGGGTCATCAGCGGCTCGCCAGCCCGCACCAGAGCACCGGGCTTGGCGTGCATCCGGATTCCGGCCCCTGCCTGCACTGCATCTTCCTTACGGGCTCGTCCCGCGCCGAGGCGCCAGGCGGCAACCCCAACGGACAGCGCATCCAGTTCCACCAGAACCCCGTCAGCGGGAGCAAAGATAGTCTCGGATTCCTTGGCTACCGGCAGGGTTGCGCGGGGATCGCCGCCCTGGGCTTCGATCATTTTGTTCCACACGTCCATGGCGCGCCCGTCCTGCAGCGCGGCGGCCGGATCCGCGTCCTTCACCCCGGCGCAGGCAAGCATTTCCTCCGCAAGTCTGACGGTCAGTTCGACGACGTCCTGCGGGCCGCCGCCGGCCAGCACCTCAACCGATTCCTCAACCTCGATGGCGTTGCCTGCGGTGAGGCCCAGTGGGGTCGCCATGTTCGTGAGCAACGCAACGGTGTTGACGCCCGCGTCCTGGCCCAGGGCGACCATGGTGCGCGCCAGCTCGCGGGCCTGCTCCAGATTCTTCATGAACGCGCCGCTACCGACCTTGACGTCGAGCACCAGCGACCCTGTGCCTTCGGCGATTTTCTTGCTCATGATTGAGGAGGCAATAAGCGGGATCGCTTCGACCGTACCCGTCACGTCACGCAGCGCGTAGAGCTTCTTGTCGGCGGGCGCCAGACCGGCTCCCGCAGCGCAGATCACGGCCCCGACGTCGGCCAGTTGGCGCATCATTTCGTCGTTTGTCAGGTCGGCGCGCCAGCCGGGGATGGACTCCAGCTTGTCCAGGGTACCCCCGGTGTGGCCCAGTCCACGCCCCGAGAGCTGCGGGACTGCTACCCCGAAGACCGCGACCAGGGGTGCCAGTGGGAGCGTGATCTTGTCGCCGACGCCGCCCGTCGAGTGTTTGTCGCTGGTGGCTTTGCCGAGCGACGAGAAGTCCATCCGCTCACCGGAGGCTATCATCGCCGTCGTCCACTGGCTGATTTCCTCACGGTTCATGCCGTTAAGGAGGACCGCCATGTTGAGAGCGGCCATTTGCTCATCGGCGATGGCACCGCGGGTGTACGCGTCGATGGTCCAGTCGATCTGCGCCGGGCTGAGGGTGCCTTTGTCCCGCTTGATCCGGATGATGTCGACGGCGTCGAACTGCTCAGACATGAGTGGGGGTGTCCTTTACTTCATAAGTCTTGGTGGGCATGGGATCCGCTTGCTGAGTTTCAGGCGAGGTGCTCGGGGCCGAACGCGTCGGGGAGCACCTCATCCATGGTCTTGATGCCGCTGACCGTCAGGAGCAACATTCCGGGCGCCCGGAACTCGTACAGGAGCTGCCGGCAGCGCCCGCAGGGCATCAGGGTGTTGCCGTCGCCGTCAACACAGCTGAATGCGACGAGCTTGCCGCCGCCGGTCATTTGCAGTTGGCTCACCAGTGAGCACTCAGCGCAGAGGGTCAACCCGTAGGAGGCGTTCTCTACATTGCACCCGGAGACGATACGCCCGTCATCGGTCAGGGCTGCTGCACCGACCGGGAACTTGGAGTACGGCACATAGGCGCGGCGCATCGCTTCGGTTGCGGCCTGGGTGAGCTGGTCCCAGGGAATCCGGTCCGGTTCAGGGGCCGTCGAGGTCACGATCACTCCTTCATGTACGGGGTGCCGCTGGCTGCCGGGGGCCGGGAACGTCCGACGAGTCCAGCGACGGCGAGAATGGTGACAATGTACGGGAGCATGGCCATGAACTGGCTCGGCACTGACGTGCCGACGATGGATAGCACGTACTGCAGGTTGGTGAAGAAGCCGAAGAGGAGTGCTGCGAAGAACGCTCCGATTGGGTTCCACCGCCCGAAGATCAGTGCGGCCAGGGCAATATAGCCGGCGCCCGCCGTCATATCCCTGGAGAAAGCACTCACGGAGACGAGGGTGAAGAAGGCTCCACCGAACCCGGCCACTGCTCCGCCGAGCAACACGTTCCAGAATCGGGTCGAGTTGACCTTGATGCCCATGGTGTCCGCTGCCTGCGGGTGCTCGCCGACGGCCCTCACGCGCAGACCCCACTTGGTGTGGAAGAGACCGATGTAGATCACAATCACTGCCACATACATGAGGTAGCCGACGATGCTCTGCTTGAACAGGATCGCACCGATGATCGGAAGTTCGGAGAGTAGCGGGATGCTGATATCGGGCAAGCTGGGCGGCGAGTTGAACGCGCCGGGGTCGCGGCTCAGGAGAGTCGAGGCGAGGAACCCGGTGAGGCCCGAAACCAGCACGTTCAAAACCACGCCGACAATGATCTGGTTGACGAAATACTTGATGCTGAACACCGCGAGGACCAGGGAAACCATGGTTCCGGCGAAAGCAGCGGCGATCAGCCCCACGTAGGCGTTGCCGGAGATCGAGGCTGCTACTGCCGCCGCAAACGCGCCGGACAGCAGTTGACCCTCGATCGCAATGTTCACTACCCCCACGCGTTCACACAGGACACCCGAGAGGGAGCCGAAGATCAGCGGAATGGCGAGGGTGACCGACCCCGCGATCAGGCCGGACAGCGAGATGCTGGGAGTGTTGGCGCTTCCCACCACCCAGGTGAGGAAACCGATCATGAACAGCACACCGTAGATGATCGGGATCCATTTGTTGAGCTTTCGGCCGTTCCTGACCTGCAGGAACGCGTAGACCGCGAGCAGGGTCAGTGCGACGGCGGTGAACCAACCCACCGCTGTTGCGGGCAACGCGACATCGGCCAGCCGGAACCGGTCCGAATCGTCGGAGATACGGAAGACCGCCGTCTGGGCGGGGCTACCCGCGGCAAACACCAGCAGGGCGACCAGGGCGCCGATACCGAACCCGATGGGCGCTTTCCAGTTCCTCACTGTTGCGCCTGGCGCCTGCCTCTTGGGCCGCGCTTCTGTTGCGGTGCTCACGCCAGGCCTCCAGCTGCAGTTGGGGTGGTGATGTCCTCGGACCGGTCAGGCTTGTTGGACTTCTTTTTCTTCTTTTTCTGGTCGATCCTGAAGATGGCTTTGATCAGGGGTGGCGCCGCAATGAAGAGAACGATCAGTGACTGCACCACCAAGACAATGTCGATGGGGGTACCGGTCTGGGTCTGCATCTGGACCCCGCCGGCGCGGAACGCGCCGAACAACAACCCGGCGAAGAAGACACCCCAGGGGTGGGACCGGCCCAGCAGCGCGACGGTGATCGCGTCGAAGCCGAAGCTGGCGGCGATACCGCCCGTGAGGACCTTCTCGGTGCCAGCGACCTGGGCGACGCCAGCAAGTCCCGCAAGCCCGCCGGCGAGCATCATGACCACGACGTACCCTTTGGTCACACTGATACCGGCGGTACGGGCGGCGTGCGGGTTGGCGCCGACCGCACGGAGTTCGAACCCGGTGGTTGAGCGGTTCAGCAGCCACCACACGCCGTAGGTCGCGGCAATTGCGACGAGGAAACCGAGATGCAATCGGTAGCCGGATCCCAGGATCAGCGGGAACATTGCCGAGTCATCGAGTCGGGGGCTGATGGGGTTGGACGACCCGGGGTTCTGGAAGGCCGGTGTGAATAGCAGGTAGGCCACCAGGTACACGGCAACATAGTTGAGCATGATGGTGACAATCACCTCGTGGGCACCGGTGCGGGCCTTGAGAATGCCCGGGATGAAACCCCACAGGGCGCCACCAATGAACCCGGCGAGCACTGCTATCAACAGGTGAATACCTGGCGGCAGTTCGAGGGTGAAACCTACCCAGGCCGCGAAGGTCGCGCCGATGATGATCTGGCCCTGGGCACCGATGTTGAACAGTCCGGTGCGGAACGCGATGGCCACGCCGAGGCCGGCGAGGATCAGCGGGGTCGCGACGGTGAGTGTTTCGGTGAATGGCCGGATCGATGCGGCCAAGGTATCGGCACGAGGGTTGAACACGGCGCCCTGGAACAGGGCAATGTAGGCACCGCTGGCCGCTTCCCAGGCCGCCGAAAGCATGTCGCCGGGGCGGCTGAAGAAGTACGACGACGTCTCGGCGACCCGCTCGTCAGTCACTGCGATGAGTAGCCCACCGAGCACGATCGACAGCACTACCGACAGCAGTGCCACCAGTGTGCTTCCGCCCATGAGCCGGTGCAGGACGCTGCGTGAGGCATCGCCGGATTGCGACTGTGAACTCATTTTTTCTCCTTTGCGGACTGGCCAAACGCCTCGTCCGCCGTCATTCCGGCCATCATCAATCCGAGGATGTCACGAGTGGTGTCTCCGGGGACCACACCCATCAGCTTTCCGCGATGCAGCACGGCGATCCGGTCAGCAAGTTCACTGATTTCGTCGAGCTCGGTGGACACGATCATCACCGGGGTGCCGCCGTCGCGCTCCTGGACAATGCGCTTATGCAGGAACTCGATGGAACCGACGTCGACGCCCCGGGTGGGCTGGGAAGCGATGAACAGGTGCAGTGGCCGTGAAAGTTCGCGTGCCAGCACCACCTTTTGCTGGTTTCCGCCGGACAGCGTGCCCACAGCAGAGTCGGCTGACTGGGTACGCACGTCATATTCTTCGATCTTCGCTGTGGCGTTGGCCTGCACCACCGCGGGTTTCATGGCCAGGCCCTTGGCAAAGGGGGGTTCGTTGTACCAGTTGAGGATCAGGTTCTCGGCGACGGAGAAACTCCCGACCAGCCCGTCGACCGTGCGGTCCTCGGGAACGAAGCCGACGCCCTGCCGGATCACCTGGCTGGCTTTCATCCCGATCAGCTCGGTGCCCTTGAGCGTGATTGAGCCGCTGGTATGGGACTGCAGGCCCATGATCGCTTCGGTCAGTTCGGTCTGCCCATTGCCCTGGACGCCCGCGACGGCAAGGATCTCTCCTTCGGCGATGTCGAACGTGACGTCGTCGACCAGGCGCTGCCCGGTGGCGGACAGGACCGTGAGGTTCCGGACCTGGAAGGTGCGTTCTCCCGGGGTCGCTGGTGCCTTGTTAAGGCTCAGGCTGACCTGGCGGCCGACCATCATGTTCGCGAGGTCGGTGGTGCTGGTGCTCGGTGCAACGCTGCTCACCACCGCGCCGCGGCGGATCACGGTGATCACGTCGGAGACGGCGCGGACCTCCCGCAGCTTGTGCGAGATGAACACAATGGCTGTGCCTGCTGCTTTGAGCTGCCCGATGATTTCAATGAGTTCGTCGGTTTCCTGGGGGGTCAGGACTGCTGTGGGTTCATCGAGGATCAGGATGCTCGCGTTGCGAACGAGGGCCTTGATGATCTCGACCCGCTGCTGGACGCCTACGGGGAGGTCCTCGATCAGGGCGTCGGGGTCGACGTCGAACCCGTACCGTTCGGAGATGTCCCGGATCTTGGCACGGGTTTTCTCCAGATCGAGGATCCCACCGGCGCGGGTGAACTCGTCCCCGAGCGCCACATTCTCGGCGACGGTGAAGACCGGGACCAGCATGAAGTGCTGGTGCACCATGCCGATTCCCGCGGCCATCGCATCACCCGGACCATTAAAGGTCACTTCCTTTCCGTCGAGCAGAATGCTGCCCTCGGTAGGCTCGTAAAGTCCATAGAGGACATTCATCAGGGTGGACTTGCCTGCGCCATTTTCGCCCAGCAGGCAGTGCACTTCGCCCGGTTTGACGATCAGATCGATGGAGTCGTTGGCCACCAGGGTGCCAAACCTCTTTGTTATTCCCTGCAGTTCGAGCAGCAACGGACTCCAACCACCTGTTCTGGGTCAGGACCAGATAACAGCGGAGGGAGCCGCTGAACTGGTCGATAAGATTTCGCTGGTCACCAGCCTAAACGCAAAACGCGCCGCCGGTCCGTNCCGTGTGCGGTATATCCTCACGCGGAGCGGCGGCGCGTTATGCCAGAGCTGTTACTGCTGTGGGCTGGCTTCAGATTCCACAACGATGTCCCCTGAAATGATGCCGGCCTCGATCTCTTCCAGTTCGGCCATCAGTTCTTCGGACACGGCGTCCTCCTGGTCGTGGAATGGTGCAAGGGCCACGCCACCGTTTTCGAGGGTGCCAACGTACGGGGTGTTATCGAAGCTGTCATCAACGTCGGTGCTGATAACTTCTTCAACTGCCTCGCCCATGAGCTTCATGACCGAGGTCAGGATGTACTCGTTACCGGCGTTGACGGTCAGGAATCCGTCGGAGTCAACCCAGATCACCTTGGCGTCGGCGCCGTCGGCGTTGGCTTCCTCGACGGCCTCAATGGTGCCTGCACCAACCGGACCGGCAACCGGCATGATGATGTCGGCGCCTTCGTTGATGAAGTTTTCGGTGTTGGTCTTACCGTTGGCGAGTGACTCGAAGTCGCCGGTGAAGGTACCGGTCTGAGCTTCCTTGTCCCAACCGAGCAGCTGGACGTCGGCGTCCTTCTGCTCGTTGTAGTAGGCAACGCCATCGGCGAAACCGTCCATGAAGATGGTGACGGTCGGAATCTGGATGCCGCCGTAGGTGGCAACAGTTCCGGTCTCGGTGGTGCCCGCTGCGGTGTAGCCAGCGAGGAAGGCGGCCTGGGCCGTGTCGTAGATGATCGGCTTGACGTTCGGCAGCTCGATCTGGTTGTCATCGACGATGGCGAAGTTGGTGTCAGGGTTTGCCTCGGCTGCCTCTGCAGTGGTCGCCGAAAGCAGGAAACCGACGGTGACGATCATGTCGCAACCCTCGGTGACCATCGAGTTGACGTTCGGTCCGAAGTCAGTCTCGGCCTGCGACTCGGCCTGGCGGACCTCAATGCCGAGGTTTTCCTGGGCAGCGGTGATGCCCTCATAGCTGGACTGGTTGAACGACTCGTCGTCGAAACCGCCCTGGTCAGAGACGATGCAACCGGTGTAGTCAATCGAGGCTGCAGTTGCTTCGGCACTCTCATCCGAGCCTGCGGTGTCTTCAGGTGCCGCGCCGCAACCTGCGATCAGCAGTGCCGAAACACCAAGCATCGCGGCTGAGAGGGCCGTCTTGTTGTTGAGGCGCGTAGTGGTGCGCTGTGAGTTCTTCAAAATTCCTCCAGAAAGAAATGGGCCCCACGGCTGAAGACCTCAATGAGTGACCGCCCGTTACCACGCGAACGTGTGCAGAGCTCTGTTTTCACTGATTTTTCGTAGGCACTGGGCCGTGCCGGGGCCGGCACGATATGAGCATACTCTAGCGGCGTGCCGGCCTCGCACCTACCAAATCAGGCGACGGAAATCACATTGTTCAGGATTTGTTACCAACGGGTATTGCGTTGGAAACACTCTCGGACCACGCCGCGCTCAGCGCCTCCAACGAGGAGATCCGGGAGGCGACGTCGTACGTGGTTCCGGTGACCATCAGCTCGTTCACCCCAGTGCGCTGGACCAGGTCATCGAGGCGTTGGACCACCTGTGCCGGTGTGCCCACTGCCTTGATGGCCGGGAGATGATCGAGCACCATAAGTTCCTGGTCCGTGAGAACGCGGGCCGCGGCGGCTTCAGGGGAGACGATCGGGCCCAGCTGCCCGGAACGGAGAGCCAACGCCATGATCCGGGCGGGGCCGGCCAGGTATTGCGCTTCCTCCTCGGTGTCGGCGGTGAGCGCCGACGTGGCCAGCATGGAGTGCGGCTCATCGAGGACCGGGGAGGGCTGGAAGTTGGACCGGTAGAGGTTCATGATGGCTGCCGGGTCCTCGTTGCCGAAGTGATGGGCGTAGCTGTACCGGACGCCGAGCATGCCGGCGAGCTGCGCGGAATATCCGCTGGAGCCCAGCAGCCAGACCTCGGGGGAACTGGTTGCCGACGGCGTTGCAACCAGATTCAGCGCCTGATCCGGCGATCGGTGGTCGCCGAGCAGGCTCATTACCTGGAGGACGTGCTGGGGGAACTCTTCCACGCCAAGACCACCGGCTTGCCGCCGCAGCGCCATCGCCGTGGCCTGATCCGTGCCGGGGGCCCTGCCGATGCCCAGGTCAATCCGGTTCGGGTAGAGCGCTTCGAGCAGCGCGAACTGCTCGGCGACCACAAATGGCGCATGGTTGGGGAGCATCACTCCCCCGGAGCCAAGCCGGATCCGCTCGGTCCTTGACGCCAGATGCGCCATCAGGACGGGCGGGGAGGTGGACGCAACGGCGGGCATGTTGTGGTGTTCGGCAACCCAGAAGCGCCTGAACCCCAACCGGTCGGCTGCCTGCGCAAGGGTGGTGCTGTCGGCTAGTGCCTGCCCGGAGGACTTTCCGACGCCCACTGTAGCGAGATCGAGGACTGACAGGGGCGGACGGGTATTCACTGATGTACTCACATGGGGGTAACCCGCCCCGTACCGGCTCTATTCCGTCCAGCCCCACCACCCGGGATCTATCCCGGGTGGTGGCCCGATCCCAGGGGGCCTAGTACCTCACGCCGCGGATGGCCCGGAGGGCCGCGTTGGCCATCACCCGGACCCCGCAGCTGATGGCGTGTTCATCAGGGTTGTAATCGCCACGGTGCAGGTCGTAGGTCTCGCCGCCGTGGGTGCGTGTGCCAAGACGCATCATGGCGCCGGGCACTGCCTGGGTCATCCAGGCGAAGTCTTCGCCGCCCATCGACTGCGGGGTGAGCACGACGGCGTCCGGCCCCAGTTCCGCCCGGGCCGCCGCTTCGAGCAGGCCGGTCTCCCCCTCGGTGTTGATGACCGGCGGCACTCCGCGGGTGTGTTCCAGGTGGACGTCGACGCCGAAGGGCGCGGCGATCTGGCGAACGGTACTGTCCAACAGATCACCGGCAGCCTCCCAGGCCTCCCCGTCCAGGCACCTCATGGTGCCGGACATGAAACCGTGGCCGGGGATCGCGTTTGGTGCGCTGCCAGCGTGGATCTGCCCCCAAACCACCGAGACGGCGCTGCGGACGTCGATTCGGCGGGACAGTACGGCTGGAACGTTCACGGCAATGTTCGCCAGCGCGAACACCAGGTCCTCGGTCAGATGGGGGCGTGAGGTGTGCCCGCCCCTCCCGGTGAGCTCCACCCGGACGGTGTCCGACGCGGAGGTGATCGCGCCGATCCGGGTACCCACGAGGCCGACGTCGATGTGGGGATCACAGTGCAACGCAACAATGCGGGGCACATCGGCGAGCACTCCCTGCTCAATGACTTCCAGCGCTCCACCGGGCATCATCTCTTCAGCAGGCTGGAAGATGACTCGGATGCGGCCGCCCAGCGGTTCGTCGTCGTGCATTTTCGCCAGGACCAGCGCAACGCCGAGCATCACCGTCGCATGGATGTCGTGCCCGCAGGCGTGGGCGATGCCGGTCGACGCCGAGGCATACGGCAGCCCTGTCTCTTCAAGTACCGGCAGCGCGTCAATGTCGGCGCGCAGCCCCAAGCGGATGGGGCCTTCACCAATGTCGACGTAGAGGCCCGTATATTCGAGCCGCTGCGGCGCCAACCCTGCCGCCGCCAGGCGTTCGACCAGCTGGTCTGTGGTGCGGTATTCCTTGTGCGAAAGTTCGGGGTGCATGTGCAGATCGCGTCGGAACCGGGTCAGCTCCTCGAGCATGGGGGCAAGCCACACGCCGATGGGAGGGGCTGCTGACGGAACGGGTGGCGCACTGCGGTTGGTTTGCACCACTCCAGCCTAGCCACAGCCGGTCCACACCATAGAACTGTGTGGCAGCATGAAGCGTCCGGATGCACCCCAGTGGAGCTACAGGACGTCGGTTTCGCCGCTGGCGCGCAGGTGCTCGACGGCCTTTTTCACTTCCTGGGCGTGCTCCTTGGTGGTCACGAGCAGGGCATCGGGGGTGTCGACAATAACGACGTCGTCGATTCCGATCAACGCGATCACCCGTTTGGTATCCGAGACGACGATGCCCGAGGCGTTGTCGGAGAACACCCTGGCCCCTTCGCCCATCACGGTCAGCTTGCTGTTTTCGATGGCCGGGTTCAGGCGACCGATGGCGGCGAAGTCCCCGACGTCGTCCCAGCTGAAGTTTCCGGGAATCATTGCGACGTCGCCGGCAGCGGCGGCCGGTTCAGCGACAGCGTAGTCAATGGCGATCTTCGGGAGGGTAGGCCAGACCCGCCGGGCAACCTCGACCCGTGATGGGGTATCCCAGGCCCGGGCAATCTCGGTCAGGCCGGTGTAGAGCTCGGGCTCGTTCGCTTCCAGGTGGCGGAGCATCAGTGCCACCGGGGCGACGAACATCCCGGCGTTCCAGCTGTAATCTCCGGTCTCAAGGTAGCCGCGCGCCACCTCTTCGGAAGGTTTCTCGACGAACTCAATGACGGCGTGGGCGCTGGGCGCACCCTCGATGTGGAGGTTCCTGCCGGCCCTGATGTACCCAAATCCGGTGGCGGGGAGGGTGGGCTTGATTCCAATGGTGACGATATACCCCTGCGCTGCGGTGTGGATCGCCTCGCGGACTGCCTCCTGGAACACCTCGACCGGGGTGATGACCTGATCGGCTGCGAAGGAGCCCATGATGATCTCGGGGTCGCGTTGGTACAGGATCGCTGCAGCAAGGCCGATCGCCGCCGCGGAGTCCTTGGGCTCACTCTCCAGGACCAGATTGGCGTCCTGGATTTCCGGGATTTGCTTCAGGACTGCACGACGGTGCACCTTCCCGGTGACCACCATGATGCGGTCCCCGGTCAGGGGCCCGAGCCGATCGTAGGTGGCACGGATCAGGGTACTGCCGGATCCGGTCAGGTCGTGCAGAAATTTGGGAGCAGCGGCCCGCGACAGCGGCCAGAGACGCGTCCCGACCCCTCCGGCGGGTATTACGCCGTAGAAACGTCGGAGCGCCTCGTCTGGATTTTGGGCACCAGCCCTTTGCGTAGTCATCGTTTCCACGGTAGTGCACTCCACAAAATTCTCGCGGCTCAACGCGTTCGCGGCGTGCGTTGACCCGGTCGGCGCCTGTCAAGAGGCCCGCCACCATAGCCCCTGTTAAGAATGTCACAGCGTAGGGAAGCCTAAATTGTCTGCGCAGGTGACGGAGCCTACATTAGGATCAAGTGAAGAGTGCTTTCGCATCGGCGTCTTACCTGCGTGGCAGACACGCAAACGCCGGGCGTTGCAGGGGAGGTTATTTCAGTGTCGAAGACACCAGCAGGCACCCTTTATCGCGGCCGTGAAGGCATGTGGTCCTGGGTAGCCCATCGTATTACCGGAGTAGTGATCTTCTTCTTCCTCCTGGTCCATGTGCTTGACACCTCGTTGGTGCGCGTGTCCCCCGAGGCTTATGACGCAGTGATCGAGTCCTATAAGAACCCCATCATGGGCCTGGGCGAACTTGGGTTGGTAGCAGCGATCGTGTTCCACGCGTTCAATGGTCTGCGCGTCATCCTGATCGACTTCTGGAAAAAAGGCCCCAAGTATCAGCGTCAGCTGCTCTGGGGCGTCGTCGGGCTGTGGGCAGTCACCATGGTCGCGTTCTCCATCCGTCATCTCGCGGTTGTCTTCGGAGGTTAAGCCATGACTAACCCAGTAATTGAAAGTCCCCGCTCGGGACGCGTTGCGCCCGAGTACACGCGCACTGGTGCCAGCAAGGGCAACTTTGAAATGGTGGCCTGGCTGTTTATGCGGGTCTCCGGCGTCATCCTGGTGGTGCTGATCTTCGTCCACCTGTGGACCTCGCTGATCGACGGCGACGGCATCAAGGGTGTCGACTTCGGCTTCGTCGCAGGCAAGTGGGCAAGTCCCATCTGGCAGATCTGGGACCTGGTGATGCTGTGGCTGGCCATGCTGCACGGCACCAACGGTGTTCGCACCATCATCAACGACTACGCCGAGAAGGACTCCACCCGGTTCTGGCTCAAGAGCGTTCTTTACGCCTCCACCGTCGTTATCATCGTGCTCGGCACCCTGGTGATCTTCACCTTCGATCCGTGCCCCGTGATCGACGGCGTGGCGCATGTAGCGCCATACTGCCCGGCCCCGTAGGGCTCTCGACGCTTCCGGCCGCCGGCGCGGCCGTTCGGTAACAACAGAAAGAACAACACGTATGCAGGTCCACAAGTACGACGTCGTAATCGTGGGTGCCGGCGGCGCCGGTATGCGCGCCGCCATCGAATCCGGTCAGCGCGCGAAGACGGCAGTACTGACCAAGCTGTACCCGACCCGCTCCCACACTGGCGCGGCGCAGGGTGGCATGTGCGCGGCCCTGGCGAACGTTGAGGAAGACAACTGGGAATGGCACACCTTCGACACCGTCAAGGGTGGCGATTATCTGGTTGACCAGGACGCTGCGGAGGTAATGGCGAAAGAAGCCATTGACGCCGTGCTCGACCTTGAGAAGATGGGCCTGCCGTTCAACCGCACACCCGAAGGCCGGATCGACCAGCGTCGCTTCGGCGGTCACACCCGTGACCACGGCAAGGCCCCCGTCCGCCGGTCCTGCTACGCGGCTGACCGCACCGGTCACATGATCCTCCAGACGCTTTACCAAAACTGTGTCAAGCACAACGTCGAGTTCTACAACGAGTACTACGTCCTCGACCTCCTGACCGTTCAGGAGGAAGTGACTGTCGACGGCGTGACCAAGCTGCAGACCAGGGTTGCCGGAGTTGTCTCCTACGATCTGGCCACGGGCGAGCTGCACGTGTTCCAGGCCAAGTCGATCATCTTCGCCTCCGGCGGCGTCGGCAAGGTCTACAAGACCACCTCCAACGCGCACACCCTGACCGGTGACGGCATGGGCATCGCCTTCCGCCGTGGCATCCCCCTGGAAGACATGGAGTTCTTCCAGTTCCACCCGACCGGCCTGGCCGGTCTGGGCATCCTGCTCTCGGAGGCTGCCCGCGGCGAGGGCGCGATCCTGCGTAACTCGGAGGGTGAGCGCTTCATGGAGCGCTACGCCCCCACCATCAAGGACCTGGCACCCCGCGACATTGTGGCCCGTTCCATGGCCAACGAGGTGCGGGAAGGCCGCGGTTGCGGCCCCAACAAGGATTACGTCCTGTTGGACCTCACCCACCTGGAACCCGCTCACATTGATGCCAAGCTTCCGGACATCACCGAGTTCGCGCGGACCTATTTGGGTGTGGAACCGTACACCGAGCCGGTCCCCGTGTTCCCCACGGCCCACTACGCGATGGGTGGCATCCCCACCAACATCAAGGCGGAGGTGCTGCAGGACAACGACACCGTGGTGCCGGGCCTGTACGCCGCCGGTGAAGTGGCGTGTGTGTCGGTGCACGGCTCGAACCGCCTGGGCACCAACTCGCTGCTGGACATCAACGTGTTCGGTAAGCGTGCCGGGATCTACGCGGCCGAATACGCGCTGACCGCCGACTTCATCGAAATCCCCGAGAACCCCCTCACGGAAACGCAGTCGCTGCTGGACACGATGCGCAGCTCCGAGGGTGGCGAACGGGTGGCGCAGATCCGCAAGGAACTGCAGGACATCATGGACGCCAATGTCCAGGTATTCCGCACCGAGGAGACCCTGCTGGAGGCGCTCAGCGTCATCGATGGTCTCGAAGAGCGGTACAAGCACGTCACCGTCCAGGACAAGGGCAAGCGTTTCAACCTTGACCTGCTGGAAGCCGTCGAGCTGGGTTTCCTGCTCGACATGGCCAAGGTCATGACCGCCGCTGCCTTGCACCGGAAGGAATCCCGCGGGGGCCACTTCCGCGAAGATTTCCCCGAGCGGGACGACGAGAACTACATGACCCACTCGATGGCATACAAAGATCCAACGGCCACCGAAACATCCGGCGTGCGTCTGAAGACCAAGCCGGTTGTCTTTACCCGTTACCAGCCCATGGAGCGTAAGTACTAATGAGCACCGAAACAGTCGAAAGAGAACCAGCCTCCAAAATCGAGCTCGCGCCGGGAATCGGCGGCGGCGGAGAAATCCCGACGTTCGACATCACGCTCAAGGTCCGCCGGTACAACCCCGAGGTCTCGGACGAGGCCCACTGGGACGAGTGGAACCTCACCATGTACGGCACGGACCGCGTGCTCGATGCCCTTCACAAGGTCAAGTGGGAGCATGACGGCACGGTAACCTTCCGGCGCTCCTGCGCCCACGGGGTGTGCGGCTCCGACGCCATGCGGATCAACGGCCGTAACCGGTTGGCCTGCAAGACCCTGCTGAAGGATCTCGACACGTCGAAGCCCATCCTGGTGGAACCCATCAAGGGCCTCCCCGTGGAGAAGGATCTGATTGTCGACATGGAACCGTTCTTCCAGTCATTCCGTGAGGTCATGCCGTTCCTGGTCAACCGCGGCCACGAGCCCACCAAGGAGCGTCTGCAGTCCTCCGAGGAGCGCGAACGCTTCGACGACACCACCAAGTGCATCCTGTGCGCCGCGTGCACCTCGTCCTGCCCGGTCTTCTGGACCGATGGCCAGTACTTTGGCCCAGCAGCGATCGTGAACGCCCACCGGTTCATCTTCGACTCGCGCGACGATGCCGGCGACATGCGCCTCGAGATCCTGAATGACAAGGAAGGTGTGTGGCGGTGCCGCACCACGTTCAACTGCACCGAAGCCTGCCCCCGTGGCATTCAGGTCACCAAGGCCATTGCTGAGGTCAAGCAGGCCATTCTGAGCCGCAAGATCTAGTTGGTCACCACCCGCATTATGCGGTGCTTGCGCTGTCGCCGGACTGCCGCCGACAATTGGGCTGGGCTCATCAG
>NZ_ALPM01000098.1:0-18207 GCF_000294595.1 Arthrobacter sp. TB 23
GGGCCGGTCTTGATCCCGGATCTGCGCCGACGGTGGATCACCGACAGGATGCCATTTGCTGAACACAGCCGCCAGATCCTTCGTTCACTCACCACCTGGGCGCTGGCGTTGATTTCATCGGCGATGAACCGGTACCCGAACGCAGGGTCATCACGGTGGTGATCTATGGCGGCGTTGATCAGATGTGCTTCCTCCCAGTCCCGGGCCGAGATGGGGTTCGCGGCCCACAGATAGTAGGCCTGTCTGGAGAAGTTCAATACCCGGCAGGACACTGCAACAGGAACCCTGACAGGGGCGTCCTGGGCAGCTAATTCACGGACCAGCGGGTACATCATTTTTTTGGGTTGATGTCCCTGGATAAGTAGGCCACGGCACGGCGCATCACTTCCGCTTCCTGCTCCAATAACCGGATCCGCTTATTGGCCTCTCGGAGCTTCACGGAGTCATCGGACACGGCCCCGGGGTTCACCCCGTCTTCGCGGTCGGCGATTTTCAGCCAGCGGTGCAAAGCCGCAGGTGAGACACCGAAGTCCTTCGCGATCTGGGTAATGGGCGCTTCGCCCTTTCGGGCCACCGCGATAACGTCACGGCGGAACTCTTCAGGAAAGGCTTTAGGCATGATGAACATCCTTCCACCAGCAAGGACCAAATCCTCACAGGCAAAGTGTCAAGCAAACCTTCAGCAGTCCCCACCACCTGCACGCGGCGCACGAAACGGACGGAACCATGACAGACAACAACTCCGACTGGGGGCTCGACGTCAATCCCGGGGCCCTCCCCACACGCGCACGACGACGCCGGGAGGTAGCGGCTAATCCGGTTGCCGGGCCCAGCTCGGAGGTCCCGCGCTTCGCCGACCGGGTAGCCCCGGAGTCTGCCGACTCTGTGACCGCTGAGCCGCCCGTGACCGGTGTGCCAGGGTCCTCTGCTCCGTCGCCCGCAGCCGCTCCGTCGCTCGCAGTGGCAGCATCCGGGCCCGCGGCGCCAACGGCACCGGGCCGCCAGCAGGCAGAGCCGAGTACCCGGAAGTCGTTCCTTGCCGCTGACACCACACGGGTGCCCGCCGAGACCGGGTTCAGGGGCATCCTGACCAAACTGGGTATCCGCATTGCCCCTTCCCAGCGTGAACTGGAAGAACGGGCCAATACCCGTGCCGTGAGCCAGCATTGGCCCGGACCCCGCACCATCTCCGTGGTCAACGGTAAAGGCGGCGCCAACAAGACTCCCACCACAGTGATGCTGTCCTCAGTCTTTGCCCGCAACGGTGGCGGTCCGGTACTCGCCTGGGACAACAACGAAACCCGGGGCACCCTCGGGTGGCGCACCGAGCAAGGGCCGCACAGCGCCACGGTGATGGATCTGTTGCCGCAGACCGCTCAGCTGCTGGCTCCCTCGGCACAGTCGGCGCTGCTGGCCCGCTACGTGCACCATCAGACAGAGGACAAGTACGACGTGCTGCGCTCCAAGCCGGATGTCCTTGCCTCCGAGCAGAAGGTCACCGCCGACAATTTCGACGACCTGCACGAGGTTGCGTCGAAGTACTTCAGGCTGAACGTCGTCGACTCCGGCAACGACGAAACGGCCGAGCGTTGGCTGCGGATGATCCACCACACTGACCAGTTGGTGATCGCCACCACCACCCTCGAAGAGCATGCGGAGGCCGGAGCCCTGTTGCTCGAGGCGTTGCAGGCCAGGGGAGGCCGGTACGCCGAGCTGTCGCAGAACGCCGTCGTCATTGTCAGCCAGTCCGACAAGAACGGCACAGCAGCCCAGGCGCAGGAGATTGCCGACGGTTTCGCGCAGCTTGCCCGCTGTGCGGTGACCATCCCCTACGACACGGCGCTGCACAAAGGCCGCATTCGCTGGGGCTCACTGCGGCCGGCGACGCAACGCGCCTGGCTGTCCGCAGCGGCGGGCGTCGCCGAGGGCCTGTAGGTCAACCCCTCCAGGTTTAGACAGCTTGCTTATTATCTCGCGTGTTCATAGTGTTGAGGAGTACGACATCGACGTTCTGAACACAGGAGGAAGCATGTCCCCCCATAACATTTCCGGTAAAAAAGTCGCATTCCTACTCACCGACGGAGTCGAGCAGATTGAGCTCACCAGCCCCTGGGATGCGGTCAAGCAGGCTGGCGGCAAGCCCGTGCTCGTAGCCCCAGGTAGCGGCACGGTTCAGGGTTTCAACGGCACCGACAAGGGTGACACGTTCACCATTGACCTCACGGTCGCGGACGCCAATGCTGACGACTTCCACGCCCTGGTCCTACCGGGCGGAGTGGTAAACGCGGATCACCTGCGCGTCGACAAGGACGCCCAGGAGTTTGCCCGCGCATTCTTTGCCCAGCACAAGCCAGTCGCGGCGATCTGTCACGCGCCCTGGCTGTTGATCGACGCAGGAGTAGTCAGCGGTCGCGACCTAACTTCGTACCACACGCTGCAGACCGACCTCCGTAACGCCGGAGCCAACTGGAGCGACGACGAAGTGGTCACTGACCAGGGCTTCGTCACTAGCCGCACCCCTGACGACCTCCCGGCCTTCAACGACAAGATGATCGAGGAGATCGCCGAAGGCGAGCACGAAGGCCAGACCGCCTAACTGACTCACTCCGGGCAGAGTACTGCCCAACGCCCAGAGCTCTACTGAATCAGAGCTTTACTGAAGGACCGGTGGGGAACCACCGGTCCTTCAGTGGGTTCGGGCCTCGCGGGTTCCAATGTCTAGAGTTTACGGATGGGCGATGAACGTTTTCTCTGCAGGGGTGTGAGCTGGCATCGGGACGGGCCGGTGCTTTCCCTAGCCACCCCCGAGGGAGATCAGCACGACCTTGCGTTGGTCCCTCGTGGGCCAGCGGAGAAGGGTGGTGGTGACCTTGGGTTTCGGTTGTTGAGCCAGTACGGCGAACGGCATTGCCTCGGGTTTCATCGAGTGTTTGGCCCCGACGCGCGTGAGCACACGCCATGTCCACAGCAAACCACTGCCGAGCGCGGCTACCAGTGCGGGAGATGCTTCTCCCGGGATGACCTACGGTTCATGCATGATGTGCACAGGTCCGGCATCGCCCCCGATGGATTGTTGAGTTACCTGGCGCAAGAGCACTGGCTGTATGTTGCCACCTTCGCCGACGGGGCCTCTAAAGTTGGGACCGCCTCGAACCTCCGCAAGTGGCACCGGCTGGCGGAGCAGGGCGCCGTCGTCGCCCGTTATGTGGCGTGTGCGGACGACGGGCGGATTGTTCGGGTGCTCGAGGACGTTGTCACTCGCGAAGTGGGCCTTGCGCAGGCCGTCCGGGCGTCGGCGAAAACCGCAGCGCTGGCGTCGCCGCGCACCGGGGCGTCGCTTAATGGGATCAATGCCGAATTTGCCGCGAGTGTCAGGAGCCTGCTTCACGGTGGTCTGGACCTGGCCGGGTTCCGGGCGGTGGAGGAGCAGTGGGAGGCACCGCCGTCGTGGGCAACAGTGCTTGGCGCGACTGGGGCGCACCTTTACCCCCACAGCCTGGCCGCGGGGGAGCACGGGTTCCGGGTGGATGCTCTGTTGGGACCCACCGCGCTGGCCTTCATCAGGGGGTCGGAGGTGCCGTTCCTGGTTGACCTTTCGCGGCTTAAGGGACAACGGATTGAACTCGGCCCGTATGTGTCGGAGATTCCGGATGTCCAGGCGGCCCTGTTCTAGCCCGCTCTCCACTGGAATGCGCGGCGCCCGGTAGGCTTAACCCATGTTGAACACCCCCTGGGACACCGGATCGGACCTGTATCGCCGGCTGGTCATCGCCGCCCTCATCCTGACCGGTGCCGGCATTCTGATCGCCGTTCTGGGCGCAGCTACTGGCAGCAACGCCACAGTGTTCACGGGCATCCCGGTACTTGTCGCCGGTCTGGTGACGCATCTGGCGGGACTGGTCGTGCGTGCGCGGGATGCCAAGCGTCGGCACCAGGCGCGTACCCAGAAGAAGTAGCCCACTGCACTAGGCTGGAAATGAACTTCCACCGCACCCGTCAGGAGCCCCATGACCATCAATCCAGAGCTGCAGGGCCGCAGCTATCCCGCCGGTCCGGCATACGTCGTGGGCCGCGAAAAGATCCGCGAATTCGCCCGCGCCGTCAAGGCAACCCACCCGTCGCATTATGAGGTCGAAGCCGCCCAGGACCTCGGGCACCGGGACCTGGTGGCACCACCCACCTTCGCGATCATTGTGGCGCAGCTGGCGGATGCCCAGCTGATCAACGATCCCGACGCCGGCATCGACTTCAGCCGCGTGGTCCACGCCGACCAGCGGTTCATTCACCACCGTGCGATCGTGGCCGGTGATGAACTGGTGGCCGAGCTCCATGTGGACAGCGTCCGCGCAATGGGCGGCGGCGCGATGATTACCACCCGCGCTGAAATCTCCACCACCGACGGTGAAAAGACCGCGACCACCACGTCGTCCCTGCTGGTGCGAGGAGAGGAACAGTAATGGGCATTGCTATCACCGATCTCAGCGTCGGCCAGGAAATCGGATCCACCACCGTAGAGCTGACCCGTCAGGACCTCGTCAAGTACGCTGGCGCCTCCGGTGATTTCAACCCCATCCACTGGAACTCCGACTTCGCCCAAAGCGTCGGCTTGCCGGGCGTCATTGCCCACGGCATGTTCACCATGGGGGCAGCTGTACAGCTGGTCACCGACTGGGTGGGCGACCCCACCGCCGTCGTCGACTATCAGACCCGATTCACCAAACCGGTGATCGTCGAGGACACCACCGCCGATGGCACGCCGGGTGCGGTGATTGAGGTGGCCGGCAAGATCGGCGCAGTAGACCTCGACAATTCAACGGTCCGCGTGGACCTCACCGTGATGTCGGCGGGGCTCAAGGTGCTGGTCAAGGCACAGGCAGTGGTGCACATCTGGTGACCCTGCTGGCTGAGCTGACCACGGCCGGCGTCGGCGGCCCCGCCCACACCTACGTGGAGGCGCGCACCGAAACGGAAATCATCGACGCCGTCCGATCAGTTGACGAAGCGGGCGACCCCCTGCTGATCATTGCCGGCGGATCAAACCTCATCATCGCCGACGAAGGCTTCCCGGGCACGGTAATACGTCTGGCCTCGACCGGTTTCTCAGTGAACGACGACGACGCCACGTGCGGTGGTGTAATGGTCAAGGCCGAGGCGGGCCAGCCCTGGGACGCCCTCGTCGAATACACGGTGCTGCACGCCTTCTCCGGCCTTGAGGCACTCTCGGGTATCCCCGGGTCTACCGGCGCCACCCCCGTCCAGAACGTTGGTGCGTACGGGGCCGACGTCTCGCAGACCATCGCCACGGTGCGCACCTGGGACCGAGAAACAAATACTGTTAAGTCCTTTACAAACTTCGAACTGAAGTTCGGCTACCGGGATTCACTGTTGAAGCACACCACCGTGAACGGGTCGCCCCGTTACGTGGTGCTGACCGTCGAGTTCCAGTTGGGCCTGGGGCGGATGAGCGCTCCCGTGAAGTACGCCGAGCTGGCACGCGAGGTGGGAGTGAACATTGGCGAGCGGGCCTACGCCAACGATGTGCGGCGGGCCGTCCTGAAACTGCGCGCAGCAAAGGGAATGGTGCTGGACCCCGACGACCGCGACACGTTCAGCACGGGATCCTTCTTCACCAACCCGCTCGTCGACGCCGACACCGCGGCGGCCCTCCCCGATAACGCTCCGCGGTACCCAACGGCGGAAGACGGGCAGGTCAAACTATCGGCGGCCTGGCTGATTGATCAGGCCGGCTTCGGGAAGGGCTTTGGCCTCGCCGCAGACAGCGGCTTCACCGCTGCAGGCGGTCGGGCCTCCCTGTCGACCAAGCACACCCTGGCAGTCACCAACCGGGGGAGTGCCTCGGCCGCCGACCTGCTGGCCATCGCCGCACTGGTGGCCGACGGCGTCGAACACCGGTTTGGTATCCGGCTGCACCCGGAGCCGCTCCTGATCGGCTGCGCCCTCCGAACCGAAAGTTCAGGCCTTAACAATTAGCCCAGCGGGTAGCCTTTCAGTCCCTGGAAGTCTGGTTCCTAAAGGTTTCCGGTGGAGA
The DNA here is from genome assembly GCF_000294595.1 of Arthrobacter sp. TB 23. Lineage (NCBI taxonomy): Bacteria > Bacillati > Actinomycetota > Actinomycetes > Micrococcales > Micrococcaceae > Arthrobacter > Arthrobacter sp. TB 23. Next base: position 6,050 of record NZ_ALPM01000098.1, read on the forward strand.
TCAGCAGCATCCGGCGCAGCGGCTCTGCGGCGCCCCACAGCAGCTGATCTCCCACGGTGAAGGCACTCAGATACTGCGGTCCCATCTCCAGCTTCCGGAGCCGACCCACAGGGACTGACAGCGAACCGGTCGCCGCGACCGGTGTCAGCCCGGCCATGGTTGCTTCCTTGGTGTTGGGGATTACCGTCGCCCATTCGTTGTCACTGTCAATGAGGCGTTCAATCTCGGCGAGTGGCACGTCTTCGGTGAGCTTCAGGGTCAGCGCCTGCGAGTGTGACCGCATGGCCCCGATCCTGACACAGAGCCCATCGAACGGGATCCGGCCGCCGTCGACCGCATCTATGCCGAGGATCTTGTTGGTTTCGGCGCCGGCCTTCCATTCCTCGCGGGACATCCCGTTACCGAGATCGGCGTCAATCCAAGGGATCACCGATCCCGCCAGGGGCACCCCGAACTGTGATGCGTCCATCGAAGGGTTGCGCTGCTGCGCCAGGACGGCCTGATCGATGGCCAGGATGGCCGACGCCGGATCGTCCAGATTAGGCGCCACGGCACCATGGATGGCACCGAACTGGTTCAACAGTTCACGCATGTGGCGGGCGCCGCCGCCGGACGCCGCCTGGTACGTCATCGAGGTTCCCCACTCGACGAGGCCGTTGCGGAACAGGCCGCCAAGCCCCATGAGCATGCAGGAGACGGTGCAGTTACCGCCAACAAAGTCGCGCACACCGCGGGAGAGCCCGGCGTCGATGACGTCCCGGTTCACCGGGTCCAGCACGATGATGGAGCTGGACTCCATCCGCAGCGTTGACGCCGCGTCGATCCACAGTCCGTCCCAGCCGCTGTCGCGCAGCTTCGGGTACACCTCGGCGGTGTAGTCGCCGCCCTGGGCGGTGACGATGGTGGAGAGCTTGGCCAGCGTGTCGACGTCGTACGCGTCCTGGAGCGCCGGAGCGCCCTCAGCGAACGACGGCGCCGCGCCTCCCACGTTGGAAGTGGAAAAGAACACGGGGTTGATCAGGCGGAAATCGCCCTCGTCCTGCATGCGCTGCATCAGGACCGATCCCACCATGCCGCGCCAGCCGACGAAGCCGACGCTGGGCGCTGAGGATGAACTATTTACTGCAGAAGTCATGCTCCCAGTCTAGGTCAGGACCCCCGTGAGCCCCGCTTGGTTACGAAGCTCGCCGGAGTTATCCGACTAGTCCCGGCCGCGGGTCCACAGGCTGATCCGGTAGCGGGTGCCGTTGGCGCCCGTAAGCCAGCCTTGCTGTGGAGTGACGCCATCGAGTTGCCAGTCCGGCCCCAGCGTCGGGGCAAAGGTGTCGCCCTTGGTCGTCGACTCGATCACTGTCACGACGGCTGCCTGGGCAATTGGCAGGGCGGCTTCGTAGATCTGCCCGCCGCCGATCACCCAGATCTGCTCGGCGCCCGGACTGCGTCGGGCTTCCTCAAGTGCGTCCTCCAGCGAGTCGACGACGACGGCGCCCGCCAACTCACCTGCCTCCAGCCCGTGCTTGCTCACCACGATGTTGGTGCGGTCCGGGAGGGGGCGATATTTGGCGGGAAAGGACTGCCAGGTGTGGCGACCCATGATCACCGGATGTCCCGTGGTGGTCCGCTTGAAGTGCTCCATATCCTCGGGGAGACGCCACGGCATCCCGCCGTCTTTCCCGATCACACCGTTTTCCGTCTGGGCCCAGATCATGCCGACGAACGGTTCCCGTCCGATGGCCTCGATGATGCCGCGATTCATTGAACTCATACGGCGATCGGTGCCTTGATAGTGGGATGGTGCTGGTAATTCACCACGTCAAAGTCCTCCAGCGTGTAGTCGAAGATGCTCTCGGGTTTGCGGTTGATCAGCAGTTTGGGGCTCGGGTAGGGCTCACGAGTCAGCTGTTCCCTGACCTGCTCCACATGGTTGTCGTAGATATGGACGTCGCCGCCGGTCCAGATGAGTTCCCCTGGCTCCAGCCCCACCTGCTGCGCAACCATCAGGGTCAGCAGGGCGTAGGAGGCGATGTTGAACGGCACACCGAGGAAGGTGTCCGCCGAACGCTGGTACAGCTGGCAGGACAGCTTGCCGTCCGCCACGTAGAACTGGAAGAACGCGTGGCACGGCGGCAAGGCCATGTTGTGCAGTTCGGAGACATTCCATGCGGAGACCAGGTGCCGCCGGGAATCCGGGTTGGTTTTGAGGTCCTCGACCACCTGGGCGATCTGGTCGATATGACCGCCGTCGGGCGTGGGCCAGGAGCGCCACTGGACGCCGTAGACCGGGCCGAGTTCGCCGTCGTCGCCGGCCCATTCGTTCCAGATTTTGACGCCGCGTTCCTGCAGCCAGGACACGTTGGAATCCCCGCGAAGGAACCAGAGCAGCTCCAGGGCCACGGATTTGAAATGCACGCGTTTGGTGGTGACCAGCGGGAAGGAGTCCGCGAGGTCGAAGCGCAGCTGTCGCCCGAAGACGCTGCGCGTTCCGGTGCCGGTGCGGTCGGTTTTGACCGCACCGTTGGCCATCACATCGCGCAGCAGATCCTCGTACGGGGTGGGGATGGGTTGTGAACTCACCCCATCCACTCTAGTGGTTGAGTGCTTTAAGGCCACCCGGCGCGCTTCACCGCGGGGCTAGCTGTGGCAGTGCCCGCCAGCAGCCGGTGCGTTTGGCGGGACGTCCAGGACCGGGCTGCGGTCAAAGAAGCCTTCGGGGCGAAGCTTGAAGCCAACCGTGTCCACCGGCATGATCGGCCAATCCTCCAACCGGGGGAAGTGTGTCAGCCCGAAGGTGTGCCACACCACGAGGTCTTGCCCATCAAGGTCGCGGTCCTGCGCAACGTACGCGGGTAGTCCAGCGCCGCCCACATGCTGATTGACGAAGTCGCCGGTGGGATAGCGCTCGTCCTCAGCGAACCGGGTGACCCACAGGTCCTTGGTGGCGAAGGTCGCACGCTGCGCGATGGAGGACTCGGGATCTGCCAGCAGCGTTGGCTGGGCTTCCGAATGCAGCTTGTATCCCACCGGCTCACCGAGGCGATTCAGGGACTCCGGGTTGGAGATCACCCAGGTGCGGCCGCTTCGCGCATCGCTTTCCCGAACACTCTCCGACTCCCGGGTCAGTGCCGTCCGCTTGCGGGAAAACGCGTTGCCGCGCGGGTTCTCCGGTCCCAGTGGCTGCCGGACAATGTCTTCCTCCTCCACCCTGTTAGTGAAGCCGTCAATGGCCATATCGAGGCGGGCGCTAAAGAGGTGTTGGTGGAATGGCGCTCCAAGCCCCGGGGCAATCTGTGACATGTTGGGAGATCCGTCCACCGGATAGGCGCTGGTGAAGACGACGCCGGTGGCTTTGGCCTCGAACTCTATGTTGCCGTCGAGGTACAGGTACCAGTAGAACCCGTAGTCGTAGTTGCCCACCGTGGTGAAAAAGGAAATCACGAGTCGCCTGTTGCGCCTTGTGTAGTTGATCTCGGACCATAGGTCGCTGTGTTTGGCGAGGATGCCCCAATCTTCTTCATGCATGCAGATTGCGTTCCGGATTTCGCGTGGGTTCCCTGCCGCATCGCTGATGACAGGGCTGAGGTAGGTGATATCACCCAGGCAGTCGCAACCTAGTTCGAGTGAGTTGGCGTATTGGCCCACGAGATACTCTCCCGTATCGAAGTAGTTCTGCCACGACCGGACAGGAGAGGGGTCACCATACGGGACCACCATCTCGGCGATGGAGGCACGTTTGATGATGGGCCGGATCCGACCTTTGTCATTGAAGGAGAGGTTGTGGAGAACCACGCCCTCCCGGACGTCGAAGCCGACGTCAACACTCCAGTTCTCCCACTCCACGTGATTGCCGCCGGTAACGGCAAAGCTGGGCCCCTCGGGCTGAGTGATGCTGATCGGCTTCTGCGTAGTGCGCAGCGGTCCCGTCAATTCGGGATCGGTGTAGTTGCCGTGCTCCTGCGGGATCGGCATGACCCCCAGATCCAGGACTTGCGTGACCTCTTTCCTGACGACGTCGACGTACGCCACCAGCCCGTCAATTGGGTGTGCCCACGCGCTATCCGTCTCGTGTTCCTGGACGAAGGCGAGCCCGCGGAGGATGCGTCGCCCTTTTTCTTCGGGGTATTCGTACACACCAGCGGACAGCGGTGCGACGCGCACGGTGGCGACGTCGAGGTTCCTGGCAGCGAGCGCGGCAAGCCAACGGTCGTCGGTGGACAGTAGTTCCTCCACGGCTGCGAACTCCTCCTCAAGCACCGGGAGCTCACCCATCACAGCTGTATCCAGCTCCACAGTGGTGAGCACCTCGCCGGTAGTCGCAGAAACGACCACATCCAGCGGTGCTGAGCCCGACGTGTCGTGAAGGAAAATACGGAACCGGCGGCCCTCCTCCCCCGCAGTAGACGCACGGCTGGGATCGACAAGCCCGAGGTAGGCAATCCTTCTGGTCGCTCCGAGCAGGCCCTTGTCTCGGAGGATGCGTTGCACTTCCAGAATTTCTTCCGCTGTGGCCAGTGCGTAGGAATTGGCAGTCGCTGTGGGTGACGTTGTCATGAGAATCCTCAGTCCGGTGTTTTTCTATGCTCGTAGAGTAAGCCGAAGGTAAGATGGATCACAAGAGTTTTCTGAAGGAGAAGTGCGACGTGCCCAAGATTGTTGACCATCACCAGCGACGTCTGGAACTCGTGGACGCAACGTGGAGAATCATCGCGCGGCACGGAATCGAGGGCGCAACGATGCGCGACATTGCACTCGAGGCCGGCTTCTCAAATGGGGCACTGAAACCCTACTTTCCGACGAAAGACGATCTGCTCACCTTTGCGTTCCGGCATGTCTTCAACCGCACCAATCAACGGATTGCCCTGACGACCTTCAACCAGACTGGGCTACCTGCAATCCGGGCGTTCGGAAGGGAAGTCCTGCCGATTGACGAAGAAAAGGTCAGCGAGGCACGCGTCGTTATCCCGTTTTGGCAGAAGGCTGTCACGGACGAATTCAAGATGGCCATTCACCGCGAATCGATGGAGCAGTGGCGGGTTGCGCTGAAGCGCCATCTCGGGGAAGCGCGACAGACGGGCGAGATTACCACCGAGGTGCCGGACGCCCTCATCAGCGAGCAACTGATGAACCTGTTCCTGGGTGCGCAGATCACAGCTGCCCTATCTATACCCGAGGACAATCTCCCCGCCTATACCGACCAGTTGGACGGGTTTCTGCAGAATCTGTCGTGAGGTAAATTCGCCCGCTGTCGAAAAAAGATGACGGATGAGGGTTGCTGGGTCTAGTCTGTAGCCAATGTGTTGCAGAACACACCTCACGGGGGATCACAGCCTCCGGGTCGCTGTCAGGAACACCTGGCCTAACTACTCAAAGGGGAGTATTCATGGAAACCTACGACGCGCTACTCGACTCAATTACCCCGGCTTCAGGCCCTACTCGAACTATCAAGGACCCCGCGACCGGTGAAACCGTCGGTCAGGCACCGGCGCATAGTGTCGCCGATCTCGAGGCTGCGATCTCGGCAGCGGCAGCAGCCCAGCCCGCATGGGCCGCGCTCAGCCATGAAGGCCGCACCGAGATGCTGTTGAAGGCCGCCGAGGCGATCGACCGCTCCGCAGAAGAGCTGGCCATTCTGCTATCCCGGGAACAGGGCAAGCCGCTCAACGGTCCCAACGCACGCTTCGAAGTTGGTGCGTGTTCGGCATGGCTCCGCGCAGCCGCCACCACGGTCCTCGAGCCAGAAACCGTAGCCGACGACGGCGAGACCTTCGCGCAGGTTCACTACCGTCCCATTGGTGTGGTCGGGGCAATCGGCCCCTGGAACTGGCCGATGATGATCACCATCTGGCAGATTGCTCCAGCGCTCAGGATGGGGAACGCCGTCGTCGTGAAGCCGTCGGAATACACGCCACTAAGCGTCCTTGCACTGATTCACGTGCTTAACCAGGAACTGCCTGACGGTCTATTGACCGCGGTATGTGGGGATGGTGAGGTTGGCAGTCGCATGGTGGAGCACGAGGCGATCGGGAAGATCATGTTCACCGGATCCACGGCCACGGGCAAGGCGATCATCAAGTCCTCCGCTGACAGCATCAAGCGGCTCACCCTTGAGCTGGGCGGAAACGATGCCGGTATTGTTCTGCCGGATGCCGACCCCAAGGCAATCGCGGAAGGGCTCTTCTGGGGCGCCTTTATCAATACCGGCCAAACGTGCGCCGCCCTGAAACGACTGTACGTACACGAGGACATTTACGACGAGGTCTGTGAGGCATTGACCTCTGTAGCGGAGGCAATGCCGATGGGTGTTGGACTTGACGAGGCGAACGTCCTTGGACCGCTGCAGAACAAGGCACAGTTCGACATCGTGGCTCGCCTGGTAGACGCCGCGAAGGAGTCCGGTGCGCGTGTACTTATCGGCGGCAACCCCGATGCGGATCAGGTCGGATACTTCTATCCGACCACTCTCATCGCCGACGTCGACAACAAGAATCCGCTCGTTGCCGAGGAGCAATTCGGTCCGGCGCTGCCGATCATTCGTTACAGCACCGTCGACGAGGCGATTGCCATGGCGAACGACCTTGAGGTCGGCCTTGGCGCATCCGTGTGGTCCTCCGATGTGGACGCTGCCCGCAAGGTAGCGTCGCGGATCGAGGCGGGCACCGTGTGGATCAACAAGCACGGCGCGGTCGACCCCCGCGTGCCATTCGGCGGCATCAAGCAGTCCGGGTACGGGCTGGAATTCGGTGTTGAGGGTTTGAAGGGCGTGGCAGTTCCGCAGGTGATCAACGGCTAGGGCCGATTCGCTGGCCAACCGACGTCTGCCTTACCGCAAGTCGCTTCCCAACGAGCATTAGAAGAGTACTCATGCGCAGGAGGAAGCTTTCGCAAGGTCCCGCCCTGGCGGGACGGCTCATTTGAGGAGATAGACCATGAACAGACCCGATACAGTCTCCGCCGGCGGATCAAGCCCCGCCGATGGATCAAGGACCACGCTGCGCCATGGCAGGCTTGGGGTAATTGGCGTCGTATTTTTCGTCGTCGCAGCCGCGGCGCCCCTGGTCGGTATGACCGGAGCCGTCCCGATTGCGATTGTGCTGGGAAACGGTGCGGCCGCGCCCGGAGCGTACCTAATCGTTGGTCTGACGCTGTTGCTCTTCAGTGTTGGTTACTCAGCCATGAGCCAGCGCGTCACCAACGCCGGCGCCTTCTTCGCCTACATCGGACGTGGCCTCGGCGCGAACGTCGGTTTAGGCTCCGCGTTTGTCTCATTGATCGCCTACGTTGCCATCCAGCTCGCCATTTTCGGTTTCTTCGGCGGGCTGATGGCAGGGCAGATGGGAGCTCTCGGCCTTGAACTGCCGTGGTGGCTTTGGACGTTTGCTGCGTGGGCGGTCGTCACGGTCCTGTCGCTGGCAAGTGTTGATGTCGGAGCGAAGGTGCTCGGAGCGTTGATGTTGCTCGAGGTGCTCGCCCTGGCGATCACCGCCGTTGCAATCCTGATCGACGGCGGCCCCGAGGGCTACGACTTCGTAGCCTCCTTCTCACCCCAGGCCATTCTGGTGGGTGGACTAGCCGGATCGGCTGGCATTGCGTTTGCCTTCGCGTTCGCGTCATTTATCGGGTTCGAAGCTACCGCGATTTATGGTGAGGAATCCAAGGATCCGAAGCGTATTGTTCCGCGGGCCACCTATCTGGCGGTTGGGTTGATTACGGTGTTGTTCGCTGTAACCGCGTTTGCGCTGGTGACGGGTATGGGCGCGTCCCGAGTGGTCGAAGCCACGGTGGAATACTCGACGGTGGATGGAGTTCCGCTGGCAGACCCTGCCGCTGTCCTTTTCTCCCTGGCCACCGAATACGTTGGCGGCTGGATGGCCACGGTCATGAGTGTGCTCGTCCTCTCGAGCCTGTTTGCCGGCCTCCTGGCTTTTCAGAATGCGGCCGGCCGCTACGTCTTTGCCCTGGGGCGTGGCGGAGTCCTGCCCGGCCGGCTGGCACGGGTCAATGTCAAAGGCGCTCCCCAAAGCGCTTCACTGACAACTTCCGCCGTCACTGGTGTGGTGATTTTGCTCTTCACGTTGTTCCAGCTGGAGCCGATCCTGAACATGTTCTATTGGTTCAGCGGCCTGGCAGTGGTGGCAATTGTGCTGATCGAAGCACTGGTCTGTCTTGCCGTCGTCGCCTATTTCCGCAAGAACAAGGGCGCAGAAGGCGTCTTCACTACAGTGATTGCTCCGATCGTGGCATTCATCGGGCTCCTGATCGGCGAGTATCTCCTCATGTCCCGCTTCGGCCTGCTGGCTGGGACAACTGCCGAAGGGGTGGATCCCTCGGTGACGCCGTGGGGACTCAGCCCGCTGGGCTGGTTCCTGATTGCACTCCCATTCGTCGTCCTCCTGGTCGGCTACCTGTACTCACGCGTAGTCGCTCCGGAAAATGAGGACTTCATCCGCGACGAACTGTCCTAGGGGTCGGACTGGCTTAGTCGTCGTAGGCCCTGAACTGCTCGAGCGCGACAATGCGGCCCGGAGTCCTGGTGCTGACGTGGGAAATCAGCACTTCTCCGGGCGCCAGATACGGGTCGTCGGCCGGCAGTCCAACTGCCAGGGTGTCGGGCATGTGGCGCTGCAGCACGCCAAATATGAGGGGGAGGACCGGGCGGTGGGTGCACAGCGCCACGGGACGGCGCTTATCGAAGAGTTTCTCCACCGTTGAACGGGCCTTGTCCGGCTTGCGGGTGGCGTTACGCTCGGTCATTGAATCAGCGAGTTTGAGTTTGATGTCCTTGTTCTTCAGGTACGGAGCGACGGTCTGAACACACCGTTCCCATGGGCTGCTCACCACCCAGGACGGGCCCCAGGCCTCAAGGAGCCGGCTCACTGCTGCGGCTTGCCGGCGACCGGTGGCCGCCAGGGGGCGTTCGCCTTCCGCACGGGTCCAGGACGAGCGCGGCTTCGCCTTGGCATGGCGGACCACGATCAGCGGCCAGGTCTCCAGCTGGTCCGCTGCGTAAGCCGCAATCAACGATTCAAGGGGTTCACGATCGGTAGGGTTGGTCAACAACTCCAACGCCCGGGCCGGGGCGACCCACAGGAACTTGTCTACTTCCTTGCCGTCCGGGCGGACCGTCATGCGCTCCGTGCGTGCCGCCCAGTAGTAGACCACCTTCTGCCCGGAGGCCACAGCGTAACGAGTCGACGCCAGGGGAATGCCCAGCGAAATCCGCAGGCCAACCTCTTCCAACACTTCCCGGGCTGCACACTCAGGGGTGGTCTCACCGGGGTCGATCTTGCCCTTGGGCCAGGACCAGTCCGTATAGCTTGGACGGTGGATCAGGAGTACCTCAAGCTGCCCCTGTTCCTTTCGCCAGCAGATAGCACCGGCGGCCACCACCGCCGGCGCCGCGTCCTGGGCGGTTTCCGTGACCGCCTCGTCAGTTGAGGCCATCAGCGGCGAACTGCTGACCGGTTGCGTGCACGGGAAGCCAGCAGGTAGCTCTGCACGTCACTGAGCGGTGCGCCGTCGTCGTCCTTGTGGTGGCGGGTCCAATCGCCCTGGTTGTCGAGGTGCCAGCTCGCCGTTCCCTCGTCCATGTACCGGTCGAGCAGGGACATGAGGTAGGCGATGTCCTCGGGCGCGCTGAGCTGCACCAGCGCCTCCACCCGACGGTCCAGGTTGCGGTGCATCATGTCCGCCGAACCGATGAATACAGCTGGGTCTCCGCCGTTCGCAAATGCGAACACCCGTGAGTGCTCAAGGAAACGGCCCAATACCGAGCGGACTGTGATGTTCTCGCTGAGGCCCGGGACGCCGGGGCGTACCGAGCAGATCCCGCGGACAATGACGTCCACCTTCACCCCGGCCTGCGATGCACGATAGAGCGCGTCGATGATGGCCTCGTCAACAATCGAGTTGACCTTCACCACCACGCGAGCCGCAAGACCGGCCTTCTGGTTGGCAATCTCGCGTTCAATCCGGTCAATCAGCCCGGAGCGCACTGAACGCGGGGCGACAAGGAGACGCTTGAAGGTGGATTTCGGCGCATATCCCGACAGCTGGTTGAACAGTCGGGTCAGGTCCTGGCCCACCTGGTCATTGGCGGTCAACAGGCCGAAATCTTCGTAGTAGCGGGCCGTGCGCGGGTGATAGTTGCCGGTGCCGATGTGGCAGTACCGGCGAAGTCCATCGATTTCCTGCCGGACCACGAGGGAAAGCTTGCAGTGCGTCTTCAGCCCCACAATCCCGTACACCACGTGCACCCCGGCCTGCTCCAGCTTGCGTGCCCAGGAGATGTTGGCTTGTTCGTCGAACCGGGCCTTGATCTCGACGAGGGCGAGCACCTGTTTGCCGGACTCCGCGGCGTCAATCAGCGCATCGACAATTGGCGAGTCGCCCGACGTGCGGTACAGGGTCTGCTTGATGGCCTGCACCTTGGGGTCGGCCGCTGCCTGCTCCAGGAACGCCTGAACGGAGGTGGAAAACGAGTCATACGGGTGGTGCAGCAGAATGTCGCGGCGACGCATGGCGGCAAACACATTCGCAGCCTTCGACGTCTCGCTTTCCTTGAGGTCACGGTTGGTGTGCGGGACGTGCTTCGGGTAGCGAAGCTCGCCGCGGTCGATGCCGCCGATCACGCTGAGCCCACGGAGATCCAGCGGCGCCGGCAGGCCGTACACCTCGTCCTCTTCCACGCCGAGTTCACGTGACAGCAGGGCGCGGATGCTCGGATTGATATCGGTGGTGACCTCAAGCCGGACCGGTGGGCCGAACCGGCGGCGCAGCAACTCCTTCTCCAGCGCCTGAAGGAGGTTCTCGGCGTCGTCCTCTTCCACTTCGAGGTCCTCGTTCCGGGTCACCCGGAAGGTGTGGTGTTCGAGGACTTCCATGCCGGGGAACAACTGGTCCAGATGGACGGCGATGACCTCTTCCAGCGGGATGAACCGGGCCGTACGGCCGGTGACGTTCCCGGCACGGGGGCCGTCCACCGAAATCAGGCGCGGCAACTGGTCGGGAACCTTGACGCGGGCGAAGAGTTCCTTTTCGCTCACCGGATTGCGGACGACGACGGCGAGGTTCAGTGAGAGCCCCGAAATGTACGGGAAGGGGTGCGCTGGATCCACGGCCAGGGGCGTCAGGATCGGGAAGACCTTCTCCGCGAAGAGCTTGTTCAGGTCGGTGCGGGCGGCGTCGTCGAGCTCGTCCCACGTGGTGAGGTGAATGTTTTCCTCGGCCAGGGCAGGTCGAATGTTCTCTGCGAAGACGGCGGCGTGACGCTGCTGCAGCTTGTAGCCGTCGGCCATGATCTGCTCGAGCTGCTCAATGGGGCTCAGGCCGGCGGCTGACGGGACAGCCAGGCCGGTCGCGATGCGGCGCTTCAGGCCGGCTACGCGCACCATGAAAAACTCGTCCAGGTTGGACGCGAAAATGGAGAGGAAGCTGACCCGCTCCAGCAGGTACAGGTCGGGGTCTTCGGCGAGCTCCAACACCCGGGCGTTGAAGTCGAGCCAGCTCGACTCACGGTCGAGGAACCGGTCAGGCGTGATCTCGCCGGAGGGGAGCAGGCTTGGGGCGAACTCGGGGATGTCGATGCGGTCCTGGGTGGCACGGGCCGGTGCAACTTCGGACGAGCCATACCGTGCCGGAACGCGTGCCGCGGTTTCCGATTCCATAGTGTCTCCTGACAGCGGGTAGGTTGCCTTGATCCACCCCTCTCTGGAGGGGTTTCACGGCATCAGGATCCACCTTACAAGCTTGCCCCGGAAACCTGCGGCGCGTACATGACGTCAACATCCCAGCGGGTGAATCCCAGCTTGCGGTAGAGGGCCACAGCGGCGGTGTTGTCGGCGTCGACATAAAGCATGATTGCCTGCAGGCCCTGGCGATGCAGGTGCTCGATTCCGGCGATAGTCAGTGCCTTCCCCAGGCCCATGCCCTGGGCCTCGGGGGTGACGCCGACGACGTACACCTCACCCATCGCGGGGTGGTCACCTGAGCGTGGATGCACCTTGGTCCAGTGGAAACCCAGCAGCTGCCCGTCGGATTCACGGACCGCCAGCAGGAACCCTGCGGGGTCGAACCAGTCTTCGGCCATCCGCGCCTGGAGGTCTTCAAGCGTGGTTGAGCCCTGCTCGGCGTGATGGGCGAACGCCGCCCGGTTCGCCGCCAGC
>NZ_ALPM01000099.1:0-11306 GCF_000294595.1 Arthrobacter sp. TB 23
CTCGTCGACGCCTGGCTGGAAGGCGCGGAGAACGACGCCGTCGGGCAGGGTGATCTGGTCGGCGGTGGGAGCCAGGACCGACTCCTCCAGTGCGGCCCGGGTCTGACGCATCCGCCACAGTTCCCGCACGGGCGCGAACCCATTCTTGGTGGCCAGGCTGACAGCCGCCGCGTGATTGCCGTGGGACCAGGCATGCAGATTCGGCAACCCGTGGGCCTGGACGGCGTCGGCCAGGGCGGTCCCGACCCCCTGGCTGCGGTAGGTCGGCCGGACCACAAGCTCGAGCACGCCCGGGTCGCCAGCTTCACCCTCGTCGCCATTATCAGCGCCGGTCCCGGTGCGGGGCAGGCTCACCACCGCAACCCCGGCCAGTTCTTCGGTGTCGTGGGATGCCCCAGCCGGATCTCCGCCGGAAGAGTCGTCGTCGACCGCGTAGGTGGCGAAAACCAGCAGGGACCCCGGATGGGCACCCGCGGTTTTCAGGTTGACCAGGGTCTGCTCGGACAGAGGAGGGTTGCCGTCGGCCTCCGCGGCAGCCGCGGCGAGCCCGAGAATGTCCTGCAGGACCCGCGGGTCGGGAGCCCCAGCGGAATGGAGAATGGGCCAGGTGGGAACGTGGGCTGTGGTCATAATGCCAGCTTAACCCCCTGGTCCCCCGCGCGTAGGGGAGGATTTTGGCCTGGCGCAGCCGGTGGGGTAATGTTGGGGATCGTTCACGGGGGATGCACCAGTGGGGTGCCCGCGATACGTTCGACCCGTATGTCCTCCACTTTGTAAGACGAAAGAAGTCCCACCGCCACGCAAGTGGGGGAGGGACTTCTTTCGTTAAGCGGCGTGTTTTGGGGAGCGTCTTCTGGAGGGAGGCAATCCTCAGGCGTCGACCGCTGGCCGGTCGTCGGTGGACCGGTTCAGCGTGAACCGGTACCCCACGTTGCGCACGGTCCCGATCAGTTGCTCATGGTCGGCGCCCAGTTTTGCCCGCAGCCGCCGCACATGAACGTCAACGGTGCGGGTGCCTCCGTAATAGTCGTAGCCCCACACCTCGTGCAGTAGCTGATCCCGGGTGAACACCCTGCCCGGATGCTGCGCCAGGTACTTGAGCAACTCGAATTCCTTATAGGTCAGGTTCAGTGGTTCCCCGCCGACCCGGGCGGTATAGCTGGCCTCGTCAATGACGACGCCGGAGGCGCGGATCTCGCTGCTGGTTTCCGTCTCGGCGGCACTGGACCGCGCGATGACGAGGCGTAGCCTGGCCTCCACCTCAGCCGGACCGGCGGAGTCGAGGACGACCTCGTCAGCCAGCCAGTTCGCGGCGACGGCGGCCATCCCACCCTCGGTGAGCACCAGCATCAGCGGGGCACTCAGTCCGGTGGCTTTCAGCAGTTGGGTCAGCGATCTGGCCCCGACCATGTCTTTACGTGCGTCGACCATCACCACGTCGCAGGGCTCGGTTTCCAGCAATGCGGTCGGTTCGGCGGGCAGAATGTGGACCTTGTGGTTCAACAATTCGAGCGCGGGAAGCACACCCACCGAGGATCCGGGGCTATTCGTCAACATCAAGATGTGCGGCATGTGTCCTCCATATATTTGGACGCGCATCATCGGGCGCTCTGGGTCGGGCGGCTGATGAAGATCCTGACCGATCTCCACAGGTCAGCAGTCCTGTCAGATTTGGTTCAGTATACCGGGTGTGATGCGACCCACCCGGGACCCTCGTTTTCACTTGCCGGAGCGGTAAGGCAGTATTGCTGGGGTGAGAATATGGATGGTGGCTGCTGCGGCGGCAACAGCAGTCGTCTCGGTGGTGGCCGCGTCCTACGTCTCGTTAAGTGCTGTAGCAGCGGTGACTGCGGTCCTCATCCTCGTGGGAGCTATCGGCTGGCCTCATCTGCTGGGGGTCCCGGCCAAGAAAACCCAGTCAACGGTCATGGCCGCGAGTGCGCTGGCGGCCACGTCCGCTGCCTACACTGCCCCGGACAGCGAGTACATGCGGTGGATGCCTATCGCCGCTGCCCTCGGTCTCGGGGCTGTCTTCCTGATTCAGCTGTTCCGTGGAACCGGCCAAAGCCTTCGGCTGGAATCAACGCTCGGCGTCGGCGTGGGGGTCTTCCTGGTCTGCCTTGGGTCCGGCTGGGTGGCCGCTGACCAGTTGTCGGTCAATGCGGGAAACACCGGGATGATGCTGGTCACCGGGATCAGCGTCATGATTGCCCTTGCCGTGTCGCTACTGCCCTGGCCCGACCGGATTGTTGCGCCCCTGGGCGCGGTCCTGGCCGCAACTGCCGGACCCCTGGGGGCCATCCTGTTCACCGATGTGCCCGGCCTCGCCGCAGGCATTGTGGGTGCGCTCAGTGGAGCGGTCATTGTGTGCACCCGGCGTCTGCTCCTTGCCCGTGAAGCGCCATTGAACGTGGCAGCGGCCCTGTCCGTCGGCGTCGCACCCATTTTGGTGATCGGCTCGCTCGTCTACTTCCTGGAAAAGCTGCTCACCGCCTAACTTCTACCTCCTGCCGGCCCGCGCCGCACCGGAGCGCCGTTGGGGTCGAGAGCTGCCGATACGTCGCGTTAGGATGGACGCATGTCGATTCTTGCGCTTGAAATCTTCTTCATTGGACTGTTGGTACTCGCTTCGCTGGCGATGGCTGGGGTAGCAGCGCTGGTGATCACCCGCCTGTACAAGGGCCAAAAGTAAGGCTGCCCGCTCACCATGTCCTTTGAGATTCCCACGGACCTCACGCCCGAACTGGTGCCACTGTCCTGGTTGCTGGGTACCTGGAAGGGCTCTGGCCGTCTCGGCGAGGGTTCGTCCGAGTCCGAGCACTTCGAGCAGCTCGTCACTTTCACCCAGAACGGGCTCCCGTACCTGCGGTACACGGCGGAGAGCTGGCTCACCGACGAGCATGGCACCCGCCTGCGCCCGCTCTCAGTGGAAACCGGGTTTTGGGCGCTGGACCGCAAACTCAACGACGCCGACGGCGGGCCCGGGCTGGAACCAGCCGACATCGTCCNCCCGGCGCTGAAGAGCGCCGACGAGGTGGAGCAACTCCGCAACGCCGAAGACGGTTTCGATATCACCGCCACCATTGTGCACCCCGGAGGAATCGCCGAACTGTACTACGGGGTCATCAAGGGCCCACAAATTCGGCTCAGCACCGACCTGGTGATGCGGGGCCAGAACTCCAAGGAATACACGGCCGCCACACGCCTGTACGGACTTGTGGAGGGCGACCTGTATTGGCGCTGGGACGTCGCCGCCGACGGCCAGCCGCTGAAAGCCCACGCCTCCGCGATTCTCAAAAAAGAATCCTGACCAGTCGTGCTCCACGGCTGGCCAAGGAATACGGCCCGCCTAAGGATGCGTTAACAACACCATGACCTATCTCAGCCCGCTGCTCACCCGACCCGGCGCCGTCGCCGCTGGCGCACCCGATCAGGGCACTGCATCCCACTACGGTGACCCCTTCAAGGAACAGCGCGCCCTCGCCCGTGGCACCGCCGTCGTCGACCTGTCCCACCGGGGCGTGGTCACGGTAACCGGCCCCGACCGCCTGAGCTGGTTGAACACCCTCTCTTCGCAACTCCTGTTGGGCCTGGAGCCCGGCAGCAGCTCCGAGACCCTCCTGTTGAGCGTGCAGGGCCGGATCGAATACAACGCCCGGGTGGTCGACGACGGAACCACTACCTGGCTGCTCGTCGAAGGCTTCGAAGCCGCAGGTATGGCCGCGTGGCTGGACCGGATGAAGTTCATGCTCCGGGTGGAAATCGCCGACGTGTCAGAGACCTGGGCGGTGCTCGGATCGGTGAAACCCATCGAGTCATTGGCAGCACGCACCGTGTGGGTCGACCCTTGGCCGCGGGTCACGGAGGGCGGGTACGCCTATTCGGTGGTGACCGAGGAAGACCACCCCGGGCTGGAACGCCCCTGGTTCGAATACCTGATCCCGCAGGCCGAACTCGTTACCACCGTGGATGAACTCGCTGGGCACGGTCTGAGCCTGGCCGGCGCCATGGCTTCCGAGGCGCTGCGTGTCGCCGCGTGGCGTCCGCGGGCCGGCGCCGAGACCGATGAGAAGACGATTCCGCACGAACTGGACCTGATCCGGACCGCTGTTCATCTGAACAAGGGTTGCTACAAAGGTCAGGAAACCGTCGCCCGGGTGCACAACCTCGGACACCCACCACGCCGCCTCGTCTTCCTGCAGCTCGACGGCAGCCAGCACACCCTGCCCGCGGTGGGCAGCGCCGTCGTCGCCGGTGGACGCACCGTCGGCACGGTGACCTCTGTGGCGCAGCACTACGAGATGGGCGCGGTAGCGCTCGCCGTCGTGAAACGCTCGGTCGATCCACTGGGTGAACTGGTGGTGCAGGACGGCGATGAGGTGTACGCCGCAGCGCAGGAAATCATTGTGGCGCCGGACGCGGGCCAGGTGGTGGGACGCGCCACCGGGTTCCTGAAAGGACGCCGGTAGCGATGACGGACACCAACACACCGGACACCAATTCACCGGACACCAGCGCGGATGAGGCCGTCGCACTGGCACACCAGCTGTTCGACGCCGCCCGTGCCGGCGACGCGGCTACCCTGAGCCGGTACCTGGACGCGGGGGTTCCCGTCACGCTGACCAACAGTGGCGGTGACAGTCTCCTCATGCTGGCTGCCTACCACGGGCACGCCAGCGTCGTGGCTGACCTTGCCCGCCGCGGGGTTGATGTCAACGCCGTCAACGACAAGGGTCAGACGCCACTGGCGGGTGTGGCTTTCAAGGGTTATGACGACGTCGCAGCGGTGCTGGTAGGTGCCGGGGCCGACCCCGACCGGGGCAGTCCCACGGCACGACAGACGGCCCAGATGTTCAAGCGTCAGAACCTGCTGAAGCTGTTCGGCGGGCAGTAGCAACCGCCCTGTTTAGTGCCCGGCTGGTAGCAGCACGCTGGTCTGGCTGCCGCACGCGACGAATCCTGACTTCAACGCCGTCCTGATCGAAGCGCTGTTATCCGTGCGTGCCCGCCACTGCGGAATCAGTCCCGCCGCCATGGCATCCTCAATCACCACCTTGGTGATGAAGGTGGCGTGGCCCTGACCGCGGTGACCCGGCGCGGCCAGTACCCCCAGATGGGCGAGGATGCCGCTCCAGATGTCGTACCCTGCGCCGGCGAACGGTGTGGGGGGAGCGGTCGAGTCGTCGACCAGGATGGTGCGGTGTTCCAGTGCGCTCAGACCCACTTCGGCGATGTCATCGGGCGGGCAGAGCCGCTCCAGCTCGACGGCGAACTCCAGCTCATCGCTCACTGCCACGTCGTCGCGGGGTTCGAGGGTCGGCAGGTTGTCGCAAAAATACAGGCCAGCCGCTCCCAGACCGCGGCCCCCCTGTTCTCTGGAGAGCCGGAGCAGGGTCGAGTGGCGGGCGAGCACATCGCCGTCGAGCTCTGCTGCTGCGTCGAGGGCCCAACCGGGTCCGACCAACGCTTCCTCGCCGAACAGCCGCACAAAGGTGAGCAGCTCGGCGTCGTCGTCCCGGCGGTAAACCCGTTCGCCAGCTGCCTCGGCGAACGCGGTGTCATCGAGTTTCAGCAGCCGAGACCATCCGAGCTGAATGATTGAGACGGTGCCGGGATCAAGTTCCATCTAGGCAACGTTAGCCGAAGAGGATGGCTGCCTCGTCGTACCGGTGCTGGGGGACCACCTTGAGGTTACCCAAAGCGGCCGCGAAGCCCACCCGCGCAATTTCCGTTCCCTTGAGCGAGACCATGGTGCCCCAGGCTTCGTCCACCACCGAGTCAACGGCAGCCATGCCGAGACGCGTCGCGAGGACCCGGTCGAACGCCGAGGGAACCCCGCCGCGCTGGATATGACCCAGCACCGTGGCGCGGGTTTCGATTCCGGTACGGGATTCGATTTCCGGGGCCAGCTGATCGGCGATCCCGCCGAGGCGCGGCCGCCCGAAGGTGTCGAGGCCACGTTCGGAGTGGGCCTGGTCCAGGTGCGCCGGGACAAAACCTTCGGCCACCACCACAAGGGGCGCACGACCACGGTGATTGGCCTCGGTGACCCACTCGGCGATCTGCTCCAGGCTGGTCTGCTGCTCAGGGATGAGGATGGCGTGGGCGCCGGACGCCATCCCGGCGTGCAGGGCAATCCACCCTACGTGGCGTCCCATCACCTCGGCCACCATGCAGCGGCTGTGCGACTCCCCGGTCGTCCGGAGCCGGTCGATAGCCTCAGTGGCGATCTGCACGGCGGTGTCAAAGCCGAAGGTGTAGTCGGTGGCGTCGAGATCGTTGTCGACGGTCTTGGGCACGCCGACAATCTTCAGGCCGGCATCGGTAAGCCGATTCGCGGCGGCGAGTGTCCCTTCGCCGCCGATCACGATCATCGCGTCGATACCCAGCCGTTCGAGGGTGGCCTTGATGGCGTCGGGTCCGCCGTTGCCCTCGAAGGGGTTGGTGCGGGAGGTTCCCAGAATGGTGCCACCCTGTTTGGAGATGCCCCGAACGGCCTGACGGGGGAGCTCGATGATGTCGCCCTCCACCACACCGCGCCAGCCGTCACGGAATCCGACAAATTCCAGGTCGTGGGTCTTGATGCCGTTGAGGACTGCTCCACGGATCACGGCGTTGAGCCCAGGACAGTCGCCACCGCTGGTGAGTATTCCGATTTTCATGTGGAGCTGGGTCCTTGCAGGTTGAAGAGGTAGAAAGGTCAGAGCGCCCCATTGAGCTCAGCTATGATTCTAAACACATTTTTGGAGCAAGACCGCTATCGGGAACCCGGTGTGTGCCCGTTCAGGATGCCACGTTCCATCGCCACCACGACCGCCCGCGTTCGATCATCGACGTCCAGTTTGGCGAAGATCCGCAGCAGATGGGTCTTCACGGTGGTTTCGGCAATGTAGAGCTTCGCGGCGATATCCGGGTTACTCAGCCCCTGGGCGACGCACTGGAGCACCTCCCGTTCCCGCGGCGACATGCGCGGTCGCTCTGGCGCCCTCAGCCGTGACACCAATTTCGCCGCAATCGGCGGCGCGAGAACTGTTTCCCCACGGGCCGCCGCGAACACCGCACTGATGATGGTTTCACCCGGGGTGTCTTTCAGCAGGTAACCGACCGCGCCGGCCTCGACGGCCCGCACAATGTCGGAGTCGCCGTCGTAGGTGGTAAGCACCAATACTTTGACCCCGGGCTGGCTCGCCAGGATGCGGGCGGTAGCGTCCGCCCCATCCAGGAGCGGCATCCGCAGGTCCATGAGGACGACGTCGGGCACGACGTCGGTCGCGGCGGCCACTGCTTCCTCCCCGTTGGCTGCTTCGGCGGCGACCACAATCCGGGGATCGGTGGAGAGCAGGTTAATCAGCCCGGCGCGCACCACCGGATGGTCATCAACCACAAGAATTCGGACCGTATCCGCGTCGGCACTGTGGGCGGGGGAGTTGGGTGAGGTGGAACTGCTGCTGCGCGGCTGGGCAGGAGTCATTGAGCCTCAACCCGTTCCGGCTGGCTCTGCGCCGCAGCGGGCGGGGCCGCAACGGTGCTCTGGTGATCTTCGACGGGCACCACCATGTGGAGGACGCATCCCTCTCCGTTGGCCGAGCTGATACTGAGAGTCCCCCCAATCTCGCCGAGCCGTGCGCTGATGGATTTCAGCCCGTAGCCGGAGGTATCCAGGTCCGGGTCGAACCCTCCGCCGTCATCGCTGACGGTCAGGACCAGATGGGATCCCGAGTGTTCGAGTTTCAGCTGGGACCGGGAAGCCGAAGCATGCCGCCGGACATTGGTGAGTGCCTCCTGTGCCGAGCGGAGGAGCGCGATTTGCTGGTTCGAGGTCAGGTGCGGCAGGGCATCGGGCAGCGTCGAGGAGGTGTCACAGCCCGCTGATGTCGCCGCCGAGGCAAGCCTGTCCAGTGCCCCCAGCAGGTCTCCGCCCTGCAGCTGGGACGGCCCGGTCGACGCAATCAGGGACCGGGCTTCCTGTAGGTTGTCACGTGCGGTGGTGTTGATGGCGTCCAGCCGTGCCACCAGCTCCTGGGCGGCGCCGTCGTCCAATCGGGTGCTGCGCAGCTGTGCGAGCGCTGCTTCGGACAGCATCACCACCGAAGTGAAGCCCTGGGCTAGGGTGTCATGAATTTCACGGGACATCCGTTCCCGCTCCGCCATGGCGCCCTGCCGCTGGTCGGCGAGTTGGAGTTCGGTCCGGGCAGCCTCCAGCTCGGCGAGGAGCTGCGCACGGTCCTCGCTCTGGTCAATGATCTTGTAGATCCACAGTCCCAGCATCGTTGAGGCCAGGAAGGACAGGCCGGCTTGCAGTCCGATTCCGAGGAGGTCTTCGGGGGACCCGCCGAACCGGACAAGCTGCCCCGTTGCCACCGCGACGCAGATGGCTGCCGTGCTGATGAGCCCCGCACGCGCCGTGCTAGAGAACATCCAGATCTGCGGAAACGCCACGAAGAGGAGTACAGCTCCGGAGCCTGGGAGGAAGGCCAGAAATCCGACCACCAGGATGAGGAGGATCACGTAGGCCGTAGGACGCCACGTCCCCAAATGTTGCTGGCGGGTCAGGAAGGGGTACGTGGCCGCCAACACCCCCAGAGCACTGAGGGTCACCGCCATGATCGTGGGGTTCGGCTCCCCGTTGAGAACCACGAGGACCACCACAACTAATGCTGTGTAGAACCCGATGTGCCACCACTTCATCCCGTGGATCCACACCGAGTTCTCCGGCAGGAGCCGATCGGTGCGCTCGGGTTTGGTGTTCATGCCAACACCCTACGTCCGGTGAGGTGCCGCGGCCCACAAGTCCTCATTTCTGCGGTGGCCATTTGAAGGTGAGCCGGGTCAGAATCAGCCCGACCACCAGCCAAAGACCAATCACCATGGCTGACATGCCCAACGCCCAGGTCTGGCCGGGCTCAGCCAGTTCAAACTGTTCGGGCAGGAACACGCTGCGCAGGCCACTGGCAGTCCAGCGCAGTGGCGTCAGGTTGGCCGCCTGTTGCAGCCACTCTGGGAGACCCGTGAACTGGAAATAGACACCCGAGATGAAGGACAGGATGAGGACCGGCATCACTGCCAGAGTCGAAGCACTTTCAGCCGATTTGGCGATGCAAGCGAAGGCTGTCCCCACGACCGCCCAGGCGGCAGTGGCGCCCAGTAGCAGCCAGGCTACGGTTAGCCAGGCGCCCCAGGTGGTGGGGAGGTCGATGCCGAGGAAGAGAGTGCTGCCGATCACGAGGATGATTGACTGCCCGACAATCAGATACAGGGTGACACCCATTTTGCCGATGAAATAGGACAGCATGGGTAGCGGGGTTCCAGCGAGCCGTTTGATCCCCCCGTTGAACCGGTCGGCGGCCACATAGCCGCTGAGGTTCTGGAAGCCGCTGAGGATTGTGCCGAGCGCCAGCATCCCCGGGAAGTAGTACTGTGCCATCGTGACTTTTGCCTCGGGTGGGCCCACTGAGGGGTCGTTGCCGAACACGGTCCCGAAGAGCGCCATCATGACGATCGGGAAGAACAGGATCAGGATTAACGACAGCCCGTCCCGGTTGAAGGCTTTGATCTCGGTGACGGCCCGGCGTCCGCCGAGGGCAAGGGTGCTGGGCCGCCAGGCTGCGTTGTGTGCAGCGCCGGTCTGCTGACCGGCGTTCAGGGTGGTCATGCCTGTACTCCTTCGGGTGAGGTCAGCGGGTCAGCGGTCGTGGTGGTTACGGTGTCGGCGTCGTGCTGGCGCAGGAGTTCTAGGTAGACATCCTCGAGGCTGGGCCGGATAACCTCCAGATCGGTCGGTTCCCAGGAGCCTCCCTCGGTGAGTTGGTGGATCAGGGCACCGGGGGAGGTGGTGGCCTTTTCGTGCTGGCCGTCGTCGTCCCTCCACCGCACTCGGGGGATTCTGAGGTCCGGGCCTCCCACGCTGTCGGCGGTGCCGGTGGCGATGACCCGTCCGGACGCGATGATGCCGAGCCGGTCGGAGAGGTGCTGGGCTTCGTCCAGGTAATGGGTGGTGAGCACAATTGTGGTTCCATCCTTGCCAAGGCCCCGGATCAGGTCCCAGAACCGGCGGCGGGCGGCAGGGTCGAAGCCGGTGGTGGGCTCGTCGAGAAACAGCAGTTCCGGGTTGCCGATCATGCCCAGGGCCACGTCAACCCGTCGGCGCTGACCACCGGAGAGGGACTTGATGAGGGCCCCGGCCTTCTCCTCGATCCCCACAGCAACCATCACTTCATCAACGCGGCGCGGGTTGGGATAGAGGGCGGCAGCGTCTTTGAGTGCCTCGGCGACCTTCAGTGTGCCCATATCGGTGGCTTCCTGCAGCACAATGCCGATGCGTGAGCGGAACAAAGCCGGCGCCTTGTACGGGTTCTGTCCCAGGACGGTGACAGTGCCGGATGTTGGTTTGCGGTGGCCTTCAAGAATCTCGATCGTGGTGCTTTTTCCGGCACCGTTGGGTCCCAACAGGGCATAGGTTTCGCCGGTCTCAATGGTCAGCGACAGCTTGTCGACGGCGACTAGATCGCCCTTCTTCGGCTGCCGGTAAGACTTCGTCAGGGAGTCGACGACGACGGCGCTCGCCGGATCGGTCGGGGGTGAGGAACCTGGTGTTTCGGTGCGGCTGGACGCAGTTGACTGTTTCATAACACCAGCGTGTCACCGGGGCCAGCCCGGCGACAGATCGGGTAGGACGAGTGATCCTGTCCTGCTACAGCAGGACACGAACATCAGCTGGCCCGGGGCGGGCAGGCCCCCGGGCCGGGGCGCCTTCGATGGGCATCCCGCCCTTGGCCGGGAAAGGTTGAGCGTTTATCAGAGGCGGGTTCTCTGGTCTGAAAAAATAGTTGAAAAAGATTTTCTGGTGGCCCTGAATCGGCCCCTGTTTTGTCAGTGCCCGATGATGGAATGGAGGTATGGAAAGCAATACAGCTTCTTCTACCGGATCGGGACTCTTCCCCGAGCCGGGCCCGGATTCCGGTCCGGATTCCGGGTCAGCGAACAGGTCCCCGGGCGCTTCAGGGTGTGCGGGTGCTGCGGGGGCTTCGAGGATCCCGGGTGGGTATGGTGCCGGCGGGCCCCTGGGCGAGGGCTCGACCTGGACGGCACCGAAGGCATCCACCGATCCCACCGATTCCCCCGGTCCCACTGATCCTCTTGATCCGGCTGCCGAGGGTGGCCCGGCGTCGCTGCCGGCGTTGTCTGGTCAGGTGTCGGTCGCGGCGATGGTGACGTTGAACGCTGGCCAGACCATGAACCTACTCAAGACGCTGTCGGTGTTGCGGTCCTGGGTCGACGCGCAGGAAGCCAAAGCCCTCACCCACCTT
>NZ_ALPM01000100.1:0-37897 GCF_000294595.1 Arthrobacter sp. TB 23
GGGCCGGTCTTGATCCCGGATCTGCGCCGACGGTGGATCACCGACAGGATGCCATTTGCTGAACACAGCCGCCAGATCCTTCGTTCACTCACCACCTGGGCGCTGGCGTTGATTTCATCGGCGATGAACCGGTACCCGAACGCAGGGTCATCACGGTGGTGATCTATGGCGGCGTTGATCAGATGTGCTTCCTCCCAGTCCCGGGCCGAGATGGGGTTCGCGGCCCACAGATAGTAGGCCTGTCTGGAGAAGTTCAATACCCGGCAGGACACTGCAACAGGAACCCTGACAGGGGCGTCCTGGGCAGCTAATTCACGGACCAGCGGGTACATCATTTTTTTGGGTTGATGTCCCTGGATAAGTAGGCCACGGCACGGCGCATCACTTCCGCTTCCTGCTCCAATAACCGGATCCGCTTATTGGCCTCTCGGAGCTTCACGGAGTCATCGGACACGGCCCCGGGGTTCACCCCGTCTTCGCGGTCGGCGATTTTCAGCCAGCGGTGCAAAGCCGCAGGTGAGACACCGAAGTCCTTCGCGATCTGGGTAATGGGCGCTTCGCCCTTTCGGGCCACCGCGATAACGTCACGGCGGAACTCTTCAGGAAAGGCTTTAGGCATGATGAACATCCTTCCACCAGCAAGGATCAAATCCTCACAGGCAAAGTGTCAAGCAAACCTTCAGCAGTCCCTCAGCGCAAACTCCTGACCATCGTCACCGAGGCTGTACTGGAAACAACACTCGTCCGCGATATCGAGCAGCACAACGCCCACGGATACACTATTACCGACGCCCGCGGAAAGGGCAGCCGGGGTGTCCGCGGCGCTGGTTGGGAAGCAAGCAGCAACATCCGCATCGAAGTGCTCTGCGACGCATCAACAGCCGAAGGCCTCGCAGCCCACCTTCGCGATCACTACTACGCGGACTACGCAATGATCCTGTTTCTCAGCGATGTGGAAGTATTGCGACCCGCCAAGTTCTAAACCTTCCCTTCCTCCGCCGACCGCCCCATGGGCACCAAAACCGCGAGGAGCTCATCGACCTCGTGGCCGGCGTCAACCGGGTGCCGGAACGGCCTACCGGATACTACCGAATAGATATTTCGTCGGCCTTCCCGGGTCCGGGTGATGTAACCCGCCTCCACCAGATCAGCAGCAATCTTCTGCGCAGCACGCTCCGTCACCCCTACCGTGTCAGCCAAATCACGAAGCCGTATCTGGGGATCGCGGGCAATGGTGAGCAGCACGTGGGCATGGTTGGTCAGGAACGTCCAGCCGGCCCTACTGTCAACCACTTCAGTCTCCTTCGTTTCAAATCTTCGTTATCTCCCTTGGACATTAGCCGATTCACGAATTCTGGAACGCCTTTAGAACGGGAGGCATGCCATAAATCACCGGGTGTGTGAAGCTTCCCTACGTCCCCGCAACCCGCGCCGTTGGTCGCAAACTGCCGGCGGCGGGCACTTCAAGTTCGACATACGGCGCGAGAATCCCAGGAATCGATTGGTTCGCAGTAGATTCTTCATTGCCTCGCAACCGTACGGTTGCGAGACACCCTGGGCAAGCCGAGATTCAGGAATAGCACGAACGTTCCCGGTCCCCCGCGACTTTCACCATGCCCCTCCGGCTGAATCGTTCAGTATCGCGACTGGATACTAAACGCGATATTTTCGGTGCCCAGGATGGGTACAGCCGACAGCCGCGCCCTCGGCAGCCGGTAGTTGTTAGCTGACCTTTGGCTCGTCCTGAAGCTGTGTTTCCGACGGTACGACGAGAATCTCGGCGATACGTCGTCGGTCAAGGCTGGTGACCCGCAGGGTCGCGCCGTCCACTTCGACCGTGTCTCCTGGCGTTGCGAGTCGGCCTAAGCGCTCCAGCACAAAACCAGCCACGGTGTCCCACGTGCCCCGGGGTAGCTCGATACCGGTGGTCTCGGCGAAGTCCTGCAAGTTGAGCCGCCCGTCCACGACCCCGCCACCGTCCGTGAGTTTCACTGGTGCTGCGTCGGTGTCGTATTCATCGAAAATCTCACCGACGACCTCTTCGACCAGGTCCTCCAGCGTTACGATCCCGTCCGTGCCACCGTACTCGTCGATAACGACGGCGATGTGTGTGTTGCGGGCGCGGAGTTTGGTGAGGGTGGGCAGGACACGAGCGGTAGCAGGCAAGTACGGGATTGGTCTGAGAACCTGCGCTAGCGGACCGTTCGGGTCTTGCGCTGCGGCGTCGTAAAGGTCTCTCACATGGACAAAGCCTGTGATGTCGTCAATGGACTGATCTACCACGGGGTACCGGGAGAAGGGCAGTTCCTTGATGCGCTTGATTGCCTCTGCCACAGAATCGGCGCTGGTGATCGTGACTACTTCAGGACGGGGACGCATAACCTCGCTGATCTGCCGGTCGCGTAGCGAGAGCACGTCATCGAGGATGCGTCGTTCATCCTCGGGCAGCCCTTCGTGGCTCGTTACGATGTCTCGGAGCTCTTCCTCCGTCATCTCCTCACTGGTGCGGTGCGGGTCACCTCCGAGAAGCCGGACGATTGCGTTCGTCGATACAGACAGGAGCCAGATCACCGGCCGCATGAGCACCGCGAACCCATTGAGCACCGGTGCCGCCGCGTAAGCGAATTGTGCGTTGCGTTGAATTGCTAGGCGTTTCGGTGCGAGCTCACCAAGTACAAGGGACAGGTAGGCCACGATGAGGGTGAGCAGAATCGTGGCAAGAGTCAACGCGACCGGCTCGGCCAGTCCGAGCGACACAAACAACGGCGCCACCGACGGAGCGATCGACGAAGCGCCGTACGCGGCGGACGCGAACCCCGCAACCGTCACGCCGATCTGCACCGCGGACAGGAACCTGTTCGGGTTACGAGCCAGCGCAGCAACCTTCTCGCCGCGCTTCCCACGCTGGGCTATCGCGTTGACCTGGCTCTCACGTAACGTCACCAAAGCCATCTCGGTTGCTGCGAACACACCACCGATGAGAACGAACACCACGACCAACGCGATATTCAACCCCAATTCCCCGCTCATCGGGCCACCTCAAGAACAGGCAGCCTGCCCGGCCTCCGCCGGGCACCGGGTCTATCGCGGTCAGATGAGGATTCAGGGGAGCGTGTCATACCTCCACTCTAGGAAATGGCAACCCCACTGGTCGACTCGAACACCGACGGGGCAAGACGAGATCTCACCTTAACGTCCGGGATACCAGTGCCCTCCATCCTCCTCCTTGCAGAATAGGATGCGGCTCTAGGCCCCCGACAGTTCGTGATCACCTACGATCCTTCGACGTAAGAAAACCCCGCGTGTACCGCGACATCATAAGCGCGCCGGGGAATTTAGACGGTCGCGCATGCGTTAGGCTTCATGTATCAAGGGGAGTACTCCCGTCTGTGATCGGCCCGCCAATACGGATGCACTGAAGCATTCCGGGCCGTTCAGTTCCGGCTATGCCGGGCGGAGGAGACCTTGGCGCCTATGCCCGACGTCTATACCTTGGAGTACCGCCTCATGCAGGTCACGCCCCTGATCTGGTTCATCACCATTGCCGTGACGATCCTCTTCTTCGTCTATGAGTTCTTCGCCCACGTGCGCAAACCCCACGAACCGACCATCGGTGAATCCGCGCGATGGTCCGCGTTCTACATCGGCCTTGCCCTGCTGTTCGGCGTCGGTATCGGTGTCACCTCCGGCTGGACCTTCGGCGGCGAGTACTTCGCCGGCTACCTCACCGAGAAGGCCCTCTCGATCGACAACCTGTTCGTCTTCCTCATCGTGATGGCAGGCTTTGCCGTACCCAAGAAGTACCAGCAGAAGGTACTGATGATCGGGATCATCATCGCCCTGATCCTGCGCGGCGGCTTCATCGCCATCGGAGCGGCCCTGATCGAAAACTTCTCCTGGATCTTCTACATCTTCGGCGCGCTGCTCCTCGTCCTCGCCTACAAGCAGGCCTTCGGAAATCACGAGTCCAACCCGGCTAACGGTAAGTTCATGACCCTGGTGCGCCGGGTCCTGCCCGTCACCGACGAGTACCACCAGGACAAGCTCACCGTGGTGAAGGGCGGCAAGCGTTTCGTCACACCGATGCTGCTCACCATTGTTGCCATCGGCTTCGTGGACCTCATCTTCGCCGTCGACTCGATCCCCGCGATCTACGGCCTGACCAACGAGGCCTACATCGTCTTCACCGCCAACGCCTTCGCGTTGATGGGTCTGCGCCAATTGTTCTTCCTCATCGGAGGACTGCTCGAACGGCTGGTCTACCTCGCCCAGGGACTGGCGGTCATCCTCGGGTTCATCGGCGTGAAACTCGTCTTCCACGCCCTGCACGTCAACGAGCTGCCCTTCGTCAATGGCGGGGAACCGCTCCTCTGGGTTCCCGAGATTCCCATCTGGTTCTCGCTGCTCTTCATCGCTGCGACAATCGCCGTTGCCACCATCGCGAGCCTGCTCAAGACCCGCGGCGACGATACTCCAAAGGACGATCGCTCCCAGGTCGACGGCCAGGACGTCCTGACAGCCAAGGACGCTAACGCCAGCACAGTCAACGAATCCGAGAACACAACCACGGGATCTACAAAGTAGCCCACACCCCGGAAAGGAACTCCCGGTCACCTGTACCCGGTGGCCGGGAGTCCTTTCGTCACCACTCAGGTGACGAAAGGGTGCGAGCTACACGCGAAGGCGGACTTGATGCAGTTCTGGGCCACCGCCAGTGACTCCTTCCCAGCGAGAGGCGTGTGGATCGCAGCGATAAGTGGCGTGGTTCTTGCAGCGTTCGGTGGCCCACCAGCGCCGGTGTGCCGCTCAGTTAGTCAGGGCAGGGATGATCGCGCCGGAGAACACCTGCCAGGCTAGGGCGGTCTTGGCGATGAGGCTGAGGATTATGTACGCGCGTTCGCCGTACAGGTAGTCACGCCAGGGACCGACCTGCCGGTACTGGAGCAGCTGGTTGATGGCGAAAATGTTGAAGAACAGGAACAGCGAGATGATGATCCCGTAGACGAAGGCGGGCGGTTCCGCCGCGCTCGTAGATCCGATGGACAGGAAGTAGATCAAAATGGCGATCCAGGGCACGATCCCCGCCAGTGATCCGAGGATGAAGGGTAAGAAATTGCCGCTACCGGGCCTCTCATACTTCTCTTGAAGGGCGCCGAAGCCGATCATCGCCGCATTGACGGCGAACAGGCAGATGAGGGCTGCGATGTCGGTGATTCCGGTGGTTTGCGCGATGAGCCAGATCATCACGGACGAGCTTAGCGAGTACTCGACCCAGCGGAAGTAGTTGTGTTGGACCCTCAGGCCGGCTTCGTAGCGCGGAAAGAATGCCGGTGAGGCAACCGCGAAGTGGAAGAGGGCGGACAGTGCCACGAACACCACGACGCCGGCGCCCACGTTGACCGCGAAGAGTTCCACGCGCTCGGGCGGGAGCGGGAATCCGGGCGGTCCTGCCAGGTAGTCCGCGGTGACGGGAAACGTGACCTGGTTGTCGAGCATCGCCAGGATGATCGTGAAGATCACGGCCTGCAGGAGGTGCAGCGAGCCGGCTACGACGTTGATGCGTCGCAGTCGACGGAAGCTATGAGGGCTCACATCGCTCACGTCAGCCGGACTGATGTCTGAGTTTGAGCGGGCTGCACGGGTCATGGCACTCCTGATAAGAGCGAACCTAAATCGTCCGGGGCCATCAAGCTAACATTGACCATTCAGTGTGCCTAGGAA
Source organism: Arthrobacter sp. TB 23 (assembly GCF_000294595.1). Taxonomy (NCBI): domain Bacteria; kingdom Bacillati; phylum Actinomycetota; class Actinomycetes; order Micrococcales; family Micrococcaceae; genus Arthrobacter; species Arthrobacter sp. TB 23. Next base: position 5,722 of record NZ_ALPM01000100.1, read on the forward strand.
TGCTTCGTCTCTCAGCAATTAGTCTTTCAGCAGTTCTGTTGCTCTAGGCCCAGGTCCAGGTCCAGGTCCAACCGCAGCATCGCATCGGATCGACCGCCCACCTCCGGCCAGTTGCAGCATGCTCCCGGTGGTCGCCAGGGCGAGTGGTTCATCTGAGTCCTCCAGTAAGAGAGCGTGGCGAAGAGCGGTTCCTCTCCAGCGTCGTCAAGGCAGTCGGCACAGCAGGACGCGAACGTCGTCGATAGAACCCTTCCCATAATGGGTGAACTGTGCTTCACTTGTCAGTACATGGAGGGGAGTATCCCCTGTCCGTTCGTCGTCACTACGAGGATCCCAGCATCCTCCGGCGGACAGGGCCGATTCCGCTCGGCCGGGAGAGACCTCCAGATGGTTCAACAACTAACTGGAAGGTGCTTATTCATGGACGTCCCGTTGTGGGTCTGGTTCGCCGTCATCGGCTTCATCCTGATTATGCTCGTCGTCGATCTCGTTGCCCACCGTAAAGCCCATGTGATCAGCGTCCGTGAGGCCGCGGCCTGGTCGGCTGTTTGGGTGTTCTTCGGCGTCGCGTTCGGCGCCATCGTGTGGCGGTTCTGGGGGGCCGAGTTCGGTCAGCAGTACTTCGCCGGCTACCTCATCGAGAAGTCCCTGGCCGTGGACAACGTCTTCGTCTGGGCCATCATCTTTACGTTCTTCGCCGTCCCCCGCGAGTACCAGCACCGGGTCCTGTTCTTCGGGGTCCTCGGCGCCCTGGTCTTCCGGGCGATCTTCATCGCCGCCGGATCCGCGATCATCGCCAGCGCCGGCTGGGTCCTCTACCTGTTCGCCGCGTTCCTGCTCTTCACCGGGTACCGGATGCTCATCCAGCGTAACGAACACATCGACCCCTCAAAATCCCGTGCCCTGAAACTCTTCCGCCGCTACGTGCCCATGACCGATGCCTTCCATGGCCAGCGGTTCCTCATCCGCAAGAACGGGATCCTGCTCGCCACCCCGCTTCTAGCGGTCCTGGTCCTGGTCGAAGTCACCGACATCGTTTTCGCCGTGGACTCCATTCCTGCGATCTTCGCCGTCACCGACGAGGTGTTCCTCGTCTTCACCGCCAACGCCTTCGCGATCCTGGGTCTGCGCGCCATGTACTTCCTCCTGGCCGACCTCATCCACCGCTTCGTGTACCTCAAGATCGGACTCGCGATCGTCCTGATCTGGGTGGGCATCAAGATGGCCCTGAAGATCGACCTCTACTACATCCCCACCACGATCTCCCTCGCCGTCATCACCACCATCCTCACCGTCTCCATCGCGGCCAGCCTCATCAAGACCCGCGGCCAGGGACGCCATGAACCACCTGCGCCCGCCGAAGCGCCCTTCCGCACCGCGGAACCCGAGGAACTGGCAGAACTCGAGCCCCTGTGGAAGCGAACCCGCCGGGAAACCACAGCCAAGGCCCCATCACCTGGCGCCTCGCGTGCCGCATCAGTCGATGCTGCGCCGGCACCTGACGCTGATCAGGATCCGGTGGACGATGCCGCACACAGCGGTGATCAAAGCACACCGGGTCGCTCCTCCAGCGGTGACCACTTCGACGCACCGCGCCACTAGCCACCGAGCTGTCGTCATCCCTCACTCGTAACAAAACCTGTCCAGGAAAGGAATCACAATGCCATCAGCGCCCACCAATCGACCCACCACACCAGTCGACCTGTACACCAGCCGCCGCACCGCCCGACGACACCCGTGGACGTTTCTCACCCAGCACGGGCATGTGTTGCTGGTCGTCGCGACGGACCCGCACCCCCTGGTCGAGAACATCGCCGCCACGGTCGGCATCAGCCCACGCAAGACACTGCAGATCCTGAAGGATCTGGAGGACACCGGGTACCTGTACCGGATGCGGGAGGGACGGCGCACCCGCTACACCATCGACCCACACAAGCACTTCCGCCACCCGGCGACCTCGCACAAGGAGATCGGTGCGCTCCTGGCGATCTTCACTCAATCGCCAGCCGATACACGCTATTAGGACCCCGGGCTACGACCAGAAGGAAACTCCTCATGAAACACCGCAGAACAGCCCTCCTCGGGTCCGGGCTCCTCCTTACAGGGGCGTTGCTGATCACCGGATGCGACGACACGCAAGTGCCGCAAGGACCGGGAGTCGAGGAGCAGGAAGACGCCGAAAACCAAGACGGCAGCCCCGACGGACAAGACGACGGACAAGACGACGGGCAGGACGAGGACAGTGACGAATAGCTCTGAGATCAGAAGCGGCGCAGTACCTCTGGCGCGCGCGAGGCCGACACCAGCAGAAGAGCAACCGTTAATGACGCCACCAGAGCAACGAGGTGCCCACGCCCATTCGTGGACTTTCCTGACGAACCACGGGCATGTCCTCATCGTGGTCGCTGGGGACCCGAGCGCCCTGGTCGATGACATAGCCGCACGGGTCGGGATCACCGGCAGGGCCACCTTGCACATCCTGAAGGACCTGGAGGACACGGGATACCTGCAGCGCATCAAGGAAGGACGGCGCACACGCTATGTCATCAACGCGCACCAGCACTTTCGCCACCCAGCGATCGCTCATCAGGAAGTCGACGCACTCCTATCGATCTTCGGATCAACCGCTACAACGACACGGAAGGACAGAACGTGAGAGCGCCCACCCGTACCCCCACCAGCATCAGGTCACTGCCGGCCGGTGTCCTGGCCCGACCTCACCGCAATGCCATGCATCGTCGGGAGATCCTTGTCTCCGAGGGGCAGGAAGCGGCGGACACGAGGATTGGAAAGAGGCCATGATCGACGGGGGCCGCCTGTTCCAGTCTGATCACCGATCACCAGAACGAGAATCAGGGCTGGGTGAAGCAGGCCAGGGCAACGCTGAGAGCATCGACGAGACTGTTGACACCGCTGCGGACGCCGCATTGCAGGTCATGGAACAGCGCATCAATGCTTTGGTTTCTACCGTCCCTACGCTCTTCCGCTACCCGCGCGGCGGTGGCGGACCATGATCATCGTTCTGACCGGAATCGACGGGGCGGGCAAGACGACGGCCGGGCAGATGCTCGCGCAGCAGCTTAGCGCGGCCGAGTATCCTGCGGTCTTCACCAAGAACAGTTCTGGGCGGCGGAGCATCACGGCCTGGTGTGGTAGGCGGAAAATCAAGCCCCCGGTGCGCCTGCTCGATACTGTCGAGACGAGTATCCGCTGCATTAACGTGCTCATCTCTCACCTGCGCGCCCGGCCAGGTAGCAGGGTCGTCATCATGGACCGATACCTGTACTGCCAGGCGGCATTGAGGCAAGCGAGGGGCCTGAAATCAGGCTGGTTCCTGCCCTTCCTGTCCAAGGCCCTGCCTACCCCCGACATCGTCTTCTACTTCGACGTGCCACCCGACATCGCCTACAGCAGGATCCGACGGCGGGCCGCGGACACCGAGACCCTCGAGCACCTCCACGCCTTCGACGAGGCCTACCGGGAGCTCGTAGAATTTCCGTCCTTCATCACCATCGACGCCAGCAACCCTGCCGGGCAACTCGTCGAGGCCATGCTGCAGGAACTCGGTGTGTGCGGTCTGGGGCTCCCCTCATGAGCACGCCCCGAAACGACGGCACAAGGGCCCCCATCAGGGCACCCCGCAGCCGATCGATGACAGGAAGCAACTTCGAGCTGATCGCATGGCTTTTCATGCGCTGGTCCGGCGCCCTCCTGGTCGTGCTGATCTTCGTGCACCTCTTCGTGAACCTCGTGCTCGGCGACGGGATCAACCAAATCGACTTCGCCTTCGTCGCCGGCAAATGGGCACACCCCTTCTGGCAATGGTTCGACCTGATCATGCTCTGGCTGGCCATGCTCCACGGCACCAACGGGCTTCGCGTCATCATCAACGACTACACCGACACCGCCCGGACACGCATGATGCTCAAAGCCGTGCTCTACACCTGCACCGCGGTCATCATCGCACTCGGTTCCCTGGTCATCTTCACCTTCGACCCCTGCCCCGTCGGAGCTTCCCCGAGCACGCTTCCCGCGCTGTGCTCGGCCGGACCACCCTAGAACTCTCACCGGCACAAGGTCTGGCCGTGCATGTCACGAAGCCGTAAACGATCACGGAAACCGCCGAAGGCAGCCGATCGGCAACCAAGTGACCGCTCGTGCCGCCAACACCGGTCGACTTCTCACCCAACTCGATGCTGAGGCCAACAACGACCGGTCCAATACACCTGTAAGGAGAAATCTGTCATGGCACTATCGGACGAAGAACGCTCCCGGTTCGAGGAGCTCGAACTGCGTTTCGCGATCGAGGATTCTGAGCGCGCCCCGCGCCTGCAACACCCAAATTTCCCGCACCCCCCACGACGTCGCAAAGCAGCGGTCATCATGATCGTCGTAGGGATGCTCACCGTGATCACCTCCATAGCACTGTCCGCCCCAGCTATAGGTGTCGCCGGTTTCGTCATCATGGTCGCCGGCGGCATCGTAGGAACACCACCGCCTCCACCAGAACAAAGGGACACATCACCGCCGGGTCCGACACGTCCGTCGGGTCCGCAGTCGAGTACGAAGCCCCTTTAAGAAGGTCGAGCTGGACGATACCTTCATGTCAGTACGCTGCCTGATCCGTCGCCGTCCGTACTGCTGGGAGCGACTCAGAACACAGGGTCCGACGCACGAACAGTAGACAGGCGAAACGCAGCACCTGCACTGCCACGGCCTGGAGTGAGCTTGGCCGGCGGCCCTAGCCACAATAGGTGAAGTTTGCTTTACTTATTGTAATGGAGGGAAGCATCCCCATATCCAGTTCGTTGTCGCAACGAGAGTCCCTGCACTCTTCGGCGGACAGGACTGCATGCTGCGGCTGGGATAGACCTCCAGCGGGTGCAGTAATTGACTGGAAGTAGGCTCGCGTGAACAGTTCTGACCGCACATGGACCGCCGCCACCTCAAGGGCCCAGCACCCGCGTTCACCTTTACCTGGCCCTTGGAATCGAGCTCACAATCATGCCTTGGTCGTAGCGCGGCGTGTAGGAGCCTTCCAAGCCCAGGTGAGAACAAGAGCTAAGTCTGCTGTAACGATCGGCGGTGTTGTAGTGCTCGGAATGACGTTGTGTGGGTGCTCGTTCACGAACCCAATTGGTACAGGGATGAAAGACTCCTCCAGTAACGGAGTGCACGAATCAAGCGGAAACGTCCGATTGCAGAACATTCTGATTGTTGGCGAGTCCGCCGAGGAGCCTGGGCGTGTTCTGGGCACCATCATCAACGATGGTAATAAGGACCTTATGCTCGAGATCACCGTGGCGGGAGAAGCCGAAAGGATGTTAGTCCGCGGCAGGAACTCGGTTCGTCTCGAGAGTGCGGGTCCGCTTATCTTTGAGCGAGCCGGCGCTGATGCAGGGTCAGTAGTGCCAATGACCGTCACTCACGCGGGCGGTTCCTTCACCGTACTGGTGCCTGTCCTTGATGACTCCCTACCGTACTACGCTCCCTATATGCCCTAACTCATCTGTCCTCAGACCTGTCGCACCCGCTGCGCTTCTACATCACTGCCTTTGGCAGGATTCTGGAGATCAACAGCGAGACCACGCGATATGCGTCCATCGCGTCTTCCACAACCCTTTCTGCACGGCAGACGACGCAGGGCGGGTTCCGGTGCACTGACGTTCGGCGATCGCGTCGACACACGCGTGACACCACACACGAGAGAGCGAAGCAGTTTGTGAACCAGGACCACCTGAAGAGGTCTACATATCGTTTTGTCCGGGATTCGGTCTATCAGCTTTTCCACCTGCGTTCGAAGCGGCCGCTCAGCAGGGAAGACGCCTCGGGCAGGATCACAGCTTTCGTGTACGGGGACATTCTGATCCTTGCTGCGCTTATCGCGTTGTACCCACAGGACCTACTCACCTTCAAAGCTCTGACCTACATCATCGGCACTGGCGCTTCAACCTTCATCGCACACGTGCTGGCCGAACACGTCGGAATCCGGGTAGCGGCACCCGACCAAGCAACCACGTCGCACCTCAAACGTGAGGCGTGGCATGCAGTACCGATAGCATCAGCCGCGGTCGGCCCCGCACTTCTCATGACCGCCGCACTGGTGGGCTGGATTGACCCGGAGTTTGCGCTGCAACTGGCAATCCTCATCACAGTCGTCCGACTGGGCAGCCTGGGATGGGTAGTAGCACATCTTCGAAGCGAACGGGTAGTTCCTCAGACCTTCATCCTGGGCTTGGCCCTGGCCGCACTATGCCTGGCAGCCGCCCTCCTCAAAGCTCTGGTCACCGGATAGTGGCGAAGCCATCGAAACTGCTGCGCACAGAGCCACGCGAAGGGCGTCCCTGTTGAGGCACCGAGGAATTCATTCATCCTGAGCCGCGGATCCAGATCTTTACGCTCATACGGAGCAATTCGCGGCCAGCGTCCGCGAACGACCGTCCATAAGACACTTAACAGCAAGAGGACTCGGAACGGTGCGTCGTGTTCCATGGGCCGTGTCCGAGACCTATGTACTGTCACCGACGTTCGCGGTACAGTTTCGGGCTATGGCAGCTGTTGGTTATGCGCGCGTGTCGACCCGGGAGCAGAATCTCGACGGTCAGACCGATGTGCTCGAAGCTGCCGGGTGCAAAAAGGTCTTCATCGAACACGCCTCCGGCGTTCTTGCGAAGCGGCCAGCCCTCGATGACGCGCTGGACTATCTGCGTGCCGGTGACACCCTGGTCGTGACGAAGCTCGACCGACTTGGCAGGTCGGTACGGAATCTGAAGGAAGTCGTGGATGGGCTCGAGAAGCGGGGCGTCGGGTTGAAGGCGCTTTCGCAGGGTATTGATACGACGACTCCGGGCGGGCGGTTGTTTTTCCATATGCTCGCGGCGATCGCGGAGTTCGAGCACGATCTCATCGTGGAGCGTACGAAGGACGGCCTGGCTGCAGCGCGGGCTCGCGGGCGTAAAGGTGGTGGGCGGATCAAGATGAGTACGACGAAGATCCGTCAGGCGCGGGCCATGTATGACGAGAAGACATACACGGTGCAGCAGATCGCGGAGACGTTCGGGGTCTCGCGTGGGACGATCTACCGCCATCTCGGCGAAGACGTCAGGGCATAGAGGCGGACGACCGTGGTGCGGCGCAGCGTCCATGACAAGATCGACCTGCTGCGCCAGCACGACCAGGGCGTTCCGTGGACCCGTGTCGCCGCGGAGTCGGGGGTTCCGTTACGGACATTGAGCCGTTGGGCCAGCACGTACCGGACCGATCCATCGTCGACCAGCCTCCGGCCAGCCCGTCGGCGTGACCGCGGTAGAAGGCGGCTTCCCGCAGAGCTCGTGGAAACTATCGAGGGTTTGGCGCTTCGCCGGCCCGAACCCAGCAAAGCCTTCATCCACCGGCGGGTAGCCGACATCGCCCGCGACCGCGGGCTCCCGGCGCCCAGCTATTCCACCGTCCGGGCGATCATCGCCGGCATCGACCCGGGCCTGCGGACCCTCGCCCATCACGGGGACGCCGCATACCGGGACAGGTTCGAACTGGCCTTCCGTCGCACCGCGGACCACCCGAACGAGCAGTGGCAGGCCGATCACACGCTGCTGGACGTCATGATCCTCGACAAGGCCGGCGACCCGGCGCGGCCGTGGCTGACCGTCGTACTCGATGACTACTCGCGTGCTGTCGCCGGCTATACCGTGTTCCTCGGTGCCCCGACTGCCGAGCAGACCGCCCTGGCACTGCATCAGGCCGTGAACCGCAAGACGCATCCCGCCTGGCCTGTGTCCGGTCTGCCCGATGTCCTCTACAGCGACCACGGCTCCGACTTCACCTCCGCCCGACTCGAACAGGTGTGCCTCGACACCCACATTCAGCTCATCCACTCACAGGTCGGCGTCCCGCAGGGCCGCGGGAAGATCGAACGCTTCTACGGCACGATCACCACCGAGTTGCTGCCCCACCTGCCCGGGTACATCCCCCACGGCACGAACGGGAAACCCGTCTCACCGCCGTCGCTGAATCTCGAGCAACTCGACGGGATCCTTGAACGCTTCATCGTCACCGAGTACAACCAGCGCAATCACTCCCAGACCGGCGACACACCCGCACACCGTTGGGCCTCCTCCGGTTTCATCCCGCGCAGCCCCGCCCGGCCCGAAGACCTAGACCTGCTCCTCCTCACTGCAGCTGCCACCCGGAAAGTGCAGCGCGACGGCGTGCAGTTCGCCTCCACCCGATACATCTCACCCATCCTCGCCGCCTATGTCGGTGAGCATGTCACCGTGCGCTTCACCCCCCGCGATGTCGGCGAGATCCGCGTCTACTTCAACAACGAGTACCTCTGCCGCGCTATCGCCCCCGAGCTCGCCGCCGAACACGTCTCCCTAGAGGAGCTCCGGGCTGCCCGCGCCACGCGCCGGCGTGAGCTCAAACAGCAACTCCGGCAACGCCGCAGTCTCGCTGACGCGCTCCCTACCGACACCCGCTACACACCGATCGATCCATCACACCTGACCGGGCTGACCGACTCGAGCGACGCGGAATCCACTCCAGCGCCGCCGCCCGTAGAGGTAGCTCCCCGACAGAACAGATTGCGTCTCTATGCGACCGACTAACGCCAAGCACACAGTCCTCTTCGGCAAAGATGACGACGGCCGCCGCTTCCTGACCGGCGACTTCGCCGAGGTCAACGACGACGCCCCACCACTACCGACCCGTCCCCCTTTCCTCAGTACCAGGGAGCACCGCCGCTTCACCGAGTTCGCCGACGCCGTCCGAACCCACCGCTACATCGGGCTGTGCTGGGGACCGCCCGGCATCGGCAAAACCCTTTCCGCCCGGCACTACGCAGCCGCCGACGACTGGGAACAATGGCACACCCTGTTCGCCGACCAGCTCGGCCCCGTGCCGCCCGCGGTCCTCCAAGCGCGCACAGCGTTCTTCACCCCCACCGTCGCCGCCACCGTCCGGCAAATCGACACCGGCCTCCCGAAAGCCTGCCAACAGATCTCCTTCGCAGTCGACTACGCCGAACACGGCGTCGTCGACCCCTACGTCCACACCGAATCCCGATCGAGTGGCCGCACCGAACTCCTCATCATCGATGAAGCTGACCGGCTCAAGGCCACTGGCCTCGAACAAGTCCGCGACTACTTCGACCGCCACCACATGGGCGTCATCCTCATCGGGATGCCCGGCATCGAGAAAAGACTCGCCCGCTACCCCCAGCTCTACAGCCGCATCGGATTCGCCCACGAATACCGACCACTCACCCCAGAGGAGCTCACCGCCGTCCTCACCCAACGACTCCCCGCCAGCACCACAACAACCGACCCCCTCGCACAAACCACCGCGATCGCGACCATCGTCCGCATCACCGCCGGGAACTTCCGCCTCGTTGATCGACTCATCACCCAAATCCAACGCATCCAGGCCCTCAACAACCTCGACACACTCACCCCCGAGGTTGTCGACGCCGCCCGCGAAGCACTCCTCATCGGCCACTGAATTCCGCGCAAACAACGCCACTTACCGCTGCGATTCACACGCCGACGAAAATCCCATATGAAACCTGGGATTTCGGATTCGCGTTTACCCCGCCCGTAAAACTGTCTCGCTTAGGTAGCTCAAGCGCTACAGTGAAACCCATGGCCGGACACATCATCGGATACGCACGCGTCTCCACCAACGAACAAGACCTCACCGCCCAACGCAACGGACTCGCCGCACTGAACGTGCCCGAAGACCGGATCTACGTCGACCACGGACTCACCGGAACCAACCGCGAACGACCAGGGCTGCGCGAAGCCCTCGCCGCGTGCCGGGCCGGCGACACCCTCGTCATCACCAAACTCGACAGACTCGCCCGATCACTCCCCGACGCGCGCGACATCATCGAAGACCTCACCAAAAGAGGGATCAAGCTCAGCATCGGCGGATCCGTCCACGACCCCACCGACCCCGTCGGCCGGCTCCTCTTCAACGTCCTCGCCATGGTCGCCGAATTCGAATCAGACCTCATCCGCGCCCGCACCCGCGAAGGCATGCAAGTCGCCAAAGCCAAAGGCAGACTCCGCGGCAAACAACCCAAACTCACCAAGAGCCAAGAAGCGCACCTGGTCTCCCTATGTAAGGAAGGACAACACACCACCACCGAGATCGCCGAACTCTTCAAAGTCGCCAGAAGCACGGTGTACCGAATCGTGCAGAGGACACCCTAGGAACGATCTGGAAGCTCCAGATCGAACATAAATCGTTTATGTCAGCGTGAGTGAACTGATCGGTACAGGCCCGCCATCCTAACTCGCAGCCGTCTGCTGTTGAGGTTGGAGGGCAACTCTGGGGCGTTATGGGGTACAGAGTTACGTAAATTTGACCGATGTCGCGGCTATCATTAGGCATGCCAATCGAGAAACCACCGGCGCCGGGGGAACAAAAACATAAGCTCGGGGAAGAGGGAACACGGCAGGCGAAGCTGTGGTTGGACTCGACTACGAGAGTCCGACATTCCTATACGAACATGGACGACGGAGGTCCAAGCAGGCTCGCATTTATGTGGCCTTACGGCGATCAGCCTTATTCCTATGACCTCGGAGGCGTGCTTCGCGGTAAACCATTCGAAAATGACACATTCGTTGCGGAGTCGAAGAACTACGTCAAGGCAGCAGACCAAGGGACTGAACCGCCCTGGGTTTGTTGGAGACTCCTGATCTTGGAAACGAGAATAGAGTCATGGCAACGAGTCAGGGATCTGGGAAGTCGACGGCACGTCGGTATTCACCGGAGGAGAAAGCTGCTGCAGTCCGGATGGTTCGGACCTTGCGGTCGGAGCTGGGGACCGAGCACGGAACAGTGCATCGGGTCGCGTCGCAACTAGGATATGGGACTGAATCGGTACGGGCGTGGGTGCGGCAAGCGGATGTTGATGATGGCCAGAGCCCAGGGGTGAGTACATCGGAGGCCAGGCGGTTGCGCGAGCTCGAGCAGGAAAACCGTGAGCTGCGGCGGGCGAATGAAATCCTCAAGCGCGCCGCGAGTTTCTTCGGGGCGGAGCTCGACCGCCAACATCGGAAATAGTCTCGTTCATCGATGCGAACAAGGACGACATCGTTGAGGGACGCCGGCTCGGAGTCGAGCCCATCTGTACGCTGCTGCAGGTGGCTCCGAGCACGTATTACGCCGCGAAGAACCGCGCACCATCGGCGCGAGCCATTAGCGATGCGGTCCTCACTCCGGATCTGATCACACTCTGGGAAGACAATTACCGTGTCTACGGGGTCCGCAAACTCTGGAAAGCAGCCCGTCGCGCCGGGATCGACATCGGCCGAGATCAGACCGGCAGGCTGATGCGCGCTGCGGGCATCGAAGGTGCGATGCGTTCAAAGCGTGTGAAGACGACGAGTCCGGATCCTGCCGCGAGGAGGCATCCGGACTTGGTGAACCGTGAGTTCACCGCGGTGGCCCCGAACCGGCTTTGGGTGACCGATCTGACCTTCGTTCCGACGTGGGCTGGTGTCGCGTATGTCTGCTTCATCATTGACGTGTTCAGTCGGATGATCGTCGGGTGGCGGTGCGCGTCGCACATGCGCACCGAGATGGTCCTCGACGCGATCGAGATGGCACGGTGGGGCCGCGGCACCCATCACGGTGACTTGCGCTGTCACAGCGATGCGGGCAGTCAATTCACGTCGATTCGCTACGGCGAACGTCTTGCCGAGATCGGTGCGGCGCCGTCGATCGGGACCGTCGGCGACAGTTATGACAATGCGCTGGCCGAGACCGTGAACGGCTATTACAAGACCGAACTCGTCCGCGGACCCGCCCGATCTGGTCCCTGGAGAACGGTTGAGGACCTCGAGCTAGCGACCCTCGGATGGGTTCACTGGCACAATACCGAACGTCTGCACGGCTACCTCGGCGACATTCCGCCCGCAGAATTCGAGCAGGCGTTCTATGCTGGCAAAACCACCATCAATCAACTGGTGGAAATCAAATAGCGCGAGTCTCCATCAAACCCAGGGCGGTTCAGTTTGGACGGCATGATGAGTGGTGCAGGGTTCCAGTTCGACGCCAGTCAGCAGTATCAGCTTGATGCAATCGCGTCGGTTCTCGACCTCTTCGATGGGCAGCCGAAGGATGCCGAAAAGCTCCTCACGACCCTCCGAGAGTCGGCTGTAGTTAACAACGAACCCAACCAGGCTGTACTAGACATCGACCTAACTCAAGAGGTTGGCGCCGTTGGTAATAGCCTAGTGCTCGGTCACGATCTGATCCTCGCTAATTTGCAGGCTGTGCAGGATCGTAACGGACTCGAGGTCTCCCCAAAGCTCTACAACGACGCGCTCGACTTCGACATCGAAATGGAAACAGGAACGGGCAAAACCTACGTTTACCTGCGCACTATCTTCGAGCTTGCGCAGAAGTATAACTTCACTAAGTTCGTAATTCTCGTGCCGAGCGTTGCGATCCGCGAAGGGATCAGTACGAGCATCCGGCTTATGCGGAAGCACTTTGAGGGCCTGTATACGAAGCACAACATCACCTTCGACTCGTCGATCTACAGCGGTAAGAGCCCGGAAGAGGTTCAGTCTTTCGCAACGTCGACTAACGTGCAGATCCTGATCATGACGATCGACTCGATTCGCGGCAACACCAATACCCGCATCATCCATCAGATGCGCGACAAGCTCAATGGTCTGCGCCCCATCGATTATCTGAAGGCGACTCATCCGGTTGTCATTATGGACGAGCCGCAGAACATGGAATCGCAGCTGTCCCAATCCGCGGTTGGCGAACTCGATCCGGTTTTCACTCTCCGCTACAGCGCCACACATAAGAAGCAGCGCAACGTCGTCTACCGCCTCGACCCCGTCGACGCTCACGATCTTGGGCTAGTAAAACAAATTGTCATCGCCGAGGTGCAGCAGCAGGGCGCGGACGCGACGCCCTACATAAAGTTAGTTGAGGTTCGGCGCGAGCCGTCGTGGTCGGCGCGCCTGGAATTATCTTGCCGCAAAGCAGATGGGTCCCTGAATCGCCGTATCGTCACCGTGAAGCGGCACCAGGAACTTTCGGACCCTCGCCTCACCAACAACCCAATTTACGTCGGCTGGCGAATCAACGAGATGAGCATTGAGACCGCCTACATCGACCTCACTACGCACGGCTTCCTCTACGAAGGCGAGAGCATCGGCGCATCCGCCGGCGCGGTCTATAAAGAAATGATCCGTGAGACCATCCGCGAACACCTCCGCAAGGAAGCGATGCTACGTACCAGGGGCATCAAGGTGCTCAGCCTCTTCTTTGTCGACAAGGTGGCGAACTATCTGGGTGATGGCACGAACAATGAAGACGCGAATGGCGACTTCGTCACCTGGTTCGACGAGGTTTTCATCGAAGAACGCGCCAAGTCCACGCGATACCAGGAACTTCTCCCACAGGCCCCGGGCGAGCTTCGTCGCGCGTACTTCTCGCAGATTAGGCGTGGTAAGACCACGAGCTTTCAAGACTCATCCGGCGGCACGAAAGCCGACGATGATGCTTACGAGCTGATCATGCAGGCCAAGGAACGACTACTTGATGAAAATGAACCGGTACGATTCATTTTTAGCCACTCGGCCCTACGGGAGGGCTGGGATAACCCCAACGTGTTCCAAATCTGTACCCTGCGCGAGGTGGGCGCGGAGGCTGAGCGTCGCCAGACTCTCGGGCGCGGCCTCCGACTTCCGGTTGCTAAGACCGACGAAGGCTATGTGCGCGTCGCCGATAGTGGCATTGCCACTCTTACCGTAATTGCGAACGAGTCGTACCAGGTGTTCGCGAAAAACCTGCAGCGTGAGTACAAGGACGCAGGGGTCGAGATCGGGCGCGTACGACTAAGCGAATTCTCCAAGATTGCGCTTCAGGACCCTGCCGGAGTGCTTTCCGATAATCTATTTGGCTACAAGCGCTCGGTCGAAGTTTGGGACCATCTCAAATCCCGCGGGTTCATCGCTGACGGTATCGTCACGCCAAAGTTTCAACCAAACACGCTTGGGTTCAGTCTCGAACTCCCCGAAAAGTACGAGGCATACGAGACCGAAATAAGCGCTTTGATCGCCCGCGCGAACATCGGCAAGTACGTCAAACCGATCAGCAAACGCCAGCCTCGCGTACTTAACAAACTGCTCTACTCAATGCCGGAGTTCGAGGAATTCTGGGAGGCGATTAGTCGCAAGACGACCTATCGGGTACGCGTGAGCCGAGACGAGATCATCAAGAACGCAGTCGCGGCGATTAAAGCGTCTGCAGATATCGAACCCCTGCGCATCCAGGTCACCCGCTCTGGCGTGAAGGTTCTCCGAGGTGGGGCGAAGGGCGAACAGCTGGGCACCCGATCAGCGGATCTGAAGGGCAGCTACGACCTTCCCGACATCATTACCGAACTCCAGGAAGCTACCTCCCTCACTCGCAAAACGATCGTCGATATTTTGCTTAGCAGTGAACGGTTGAGTGAGTTCATCGGCAACCCCAACGATTTCATTGCAATGGCTAAGCGGGCGCTCCAGGGGGAACTGGCCAAGATCGTCGTCGAGGGTATTCAGTATGAAAAAATTGCCGGCTCGGTTTATGAGCTGCGCGAGCTGCAGAAAGACGGCACAGAGGAAAAGGAGCGCTTCCTTGATCAGATGTATCAGGTACAACACACGCAGAAGACCGACTTCGACTATGTCGTTTTCGACTCCGACGTGGAACGTCAGTTTGCTGAGCTGCTCGACTCACGCGAGGACGTCAAGCTGTTCATGAAGCTTCCAGCCAAGTTCAAGATCAACACCCCGGTCGGTACGTACAACCCAGATTGGGCGGTTATTAAGCAAGAGAATGGTGAAGACCGAATTTACATGATCCGTGAGACCAAGAGTACTCTCGATGACTCAAAGCTACGTCCAACCGAGCTTGCCAAAATCAAGTCTGCAAAGAAGCACTTCGCAGCAATTGGTATTGACAACTATGCAGTGTCAGCGCCAGGGAGTTGGCAGCTATGAGCAGTCCCGGAAAAAGCCGGATTACTGCCAGCAGTTCTGGTTACATTGAAGCCCGGCGAGGCGCTATACAAATGAATCGGCCAAGTCCATGCGCGCGGACGATTCGGTCGTGTTCCCTCTACCAGCGGACAACATCAGCGGCCGACCAGCCCGCCGACGAAGGCCTTCCGGAGGATTGGAATAATCGACACTGGCTACCAAACCCTTGACCTGAAGCAACTGATCTAAAGAGCCGATAACGTTCTAGTATGTCGCCTTGATCCGGGCGGCAGAGCGGGTGTACGAAGATTTCTTCTGTGACATATGCTCAAGGTCGTTGGTCTAGCAGCGGGCCCACCAGAAGATGTTGACCTTGTGGAGTACCTCATGAGCCTTAACTTCGCTAGAACCAATGGTCCGCAGTCGCAAGTTTCAGCTTCCGACGTGAACATTATGTTTGATCTAGAAGACGGTAACGTTCCAGCGATCCTGCTGGATCTGGCTGCTCTTTCTATTCCAGAGCTGGAGTATATGTGTGCCTGGATGTTTCGAGAGATGGATGAAAACTTTCCTCGGTTCGGCGCCGGTGACGACTACGTAGCCTTCCGCGATGAACTGCAACGACGTTCCGCGGACCAAGCCGCATAGCAATTCCTAGACCCTTTGATCTTTGTGCAAAGTGTGGGTGGGGATTCTGGCGTGGCGGTGCCGGTGTCTGGAGGGCTTGGGGGATACCGTTCCAGAGCAACCGGCACCTACGGCCGCGGGTTACTCTGCGACCAGTACCAAGCCTACTGAGCAACGTTGAGGGTGGCTAGAGGACACCGACTCATTGGTGTTGCGGGTTGTTGAAGGTCGTGACTTCGATCTGGTGTTGGGCGACCGCGGCGAGGGCGCGGAGGTCTTCTTCGTCTTTGGCGGTAAATTCTCGGGGGTGTTGGTCGATGATGCAGAAAGTCCCGATCGCCCAGCCTTTGGACCCGAAGAGGGGGTGGCCTGCGTAGAAACGGATGTGGGGTTCGCCAGTCACTAGCGGATTGTCTTTGAACCGTGCGTCGGTCAGAGTGTCGTTGATGATCAGGGGTCCGGTATGACGGATAGTTTCGTTGCATAACGCAATGTCGCGGGGCGTGTGTTGCTTGAGCGGGCCAACGACTGATTTGAGGAACTGTATCCGATCGGTAATCAGGGCCACACTGGCGGAACTGACCCCGAACCGTTCCTGGGCTTGGCGGATAATCCGGTCGAATCGTTCCTCAGCGCCCGTTTCCGCCAAGCACGTCCGGTCAACGGAGAGCAAGCGTTGATGTTCGGCCTGTTCCGGACGAAGGAAAGGCCTCCCCGCAGCACCTAAATCGATGAGTGCCTGATCCAGGACGTCTTGCGCCTGGTTGAAGCTGCTGGACACCGCCTCACCCTGACTGCCGGTGTTGGTGACTTGTGCATCGTCGCTATAGGGAACCCGGTACCCGGAGGTGGTGGCCTGCAACACCTCGTTGACAGTCAAAGCGAGGACGTCACGTTCTTCAAGGGGGATGTCCAGTACGCCTTGTAGGTAGGCTTCTATCTCAATTTGGGACAGGGTACCGCCGCGGGCAAAGTATGCGATCCATAGCTGGACTGGTTCCAGCCCGGCCTTAGTCGCCCCGGCTACGGTGAGCTGGTGCTGCGTCTGCTCATCCATCACTACCTCGAACCCGCTTACCGGGACCAGCCACCTTCCGTACCTACAGTGCTTGGTTCCTGATCAACTACCTACTGATGAGACCTGAGATAAGGCTAGCCGAGAGCCCCCGTATACAGCAGGAAACCCTGGTCATTTTTATAGGTCGGCAAGATAAAAGGGAACCTGACTCTAGCGTAGATTTTCTACGTCCTTAGACTTATCCCATGGATGGCCGGGGTGATGGGGCGATGACGGCGCAGCTTCAACAAATGGTTTTGCGCTCCGAGAGCATGGACTCGTTCCTTGCAGCGTTCACCGCCTACACCTCGACACTTTTCGAGCCGGATATCACTGTTCTCTGCGGGATCACCCTCACCGGTGAAGACCTGGCCCTGACCGAAGGCAGCAGCCCCGAAGCCATTGAACTCGAAAAGCTCCAGCACAGCATCGCCGATAATCCCTGGCCCACGGAAACGAGGACGGGTACCGTCCAGATGATCGTGGTGCACAATACCGGGGCCGACACCCCCTGGCCCGCCTACCGGGAGGCTCTCAAAGGGCGCAGTATCGCTTCGGTCCTTCGAACCCAGATATTGATCAGTGCGGGCAGACAAGCTGGAATTGGTGTGTATGCGCGCCGCCCCAATGTTTTCACCCCCGACATGATCGACCGTTTCCAGGGTTACGCCACCGACGCTGCTATCAGCTGTGAGTTGGCCCTGAAACTTGGATCGTATCGGGACGCTACAGCGGATCTCCACGCAGCAATGGAATCAAGGACCAACATCGATATTGCGGTAGGGATCATCATCGGCCAAAACCATTGCACTCAAGCCGAAGCGGTCCAGGTCCTGCGACGCGCTTCGAGCCAACAACACCTCAAACTACGTGCCCTGGCCGAAGAAATCGTTCAATCAATCAACGCGGAACCAGCAAGCACCCACTTCGTCCCCGCACCCGGTCAGAAGGGCAGATAAAACGCTGCAGTCTGAGTTTCAAGCCTCACTCGTCAACGGTTTCCACCGGCAGGATGACACGTGATCATTCATGCCCGGTGTCCGTCATGACATCAAGGGGCATGCAGTACTTTAAGTAAAGGGACGGCCTCGGTTACCGTCCGTCTCACTGTTCAACCGAAGGTTCCCGTCTGACCGCACGGCGAACCAGCACCGAGGACTTCCCCATGGGCGCAGACGCCAACGAAAGACCTGTTGCCGTCGACCAAGAAAACCAACACCACAACCCGCCAACAGCACCCAAAAAACCAGGCGCCACATTCACAGCGGATCACACCAGGTTGGCCGAATACCTTCACCGGATCAGCCGGGGCGACCACGACGCGTTCACCGCTTTCTACCACCAGACAGCCCGCCAGGTCTATGGCCTTACCCGCCGGATCATCGTCGATACCGAAATGGCGAAAGAGGCCACCCAGGACATCTACCTCATCGTGTGGCAAGAAGCCCACCGCTACAACCAGGCGCTAGGCACCCCGACAGCGTGGCTCATGACCATCGCACACCGCCGAACAGTCGATAAAGTACGCGCGGAACAATCCAGTACTAACCGGGCAGCCCACTGGGCAACTTATAACCACACCCCGGACTACGACACGGTAGCCGAGACTGTCGCTACGAAAATCGAAGCGCAAACCGTCAGCACCTGCCTCAAAAGCCTCTCCCATCTCCAGCGCGAAGCAATCAATCTTGCCTACTACCAGTGCATGACCTACCGGCAAGTCTCCGAACACCTCTCCATCCCGCTATCAACAATCAAAACGAGAATCCGAGACGGACTGAAAAGCCTCCGAACCTGTCTAGAGGGACACCAACCAGAATGATCATCACCACCCACGAACAGCACTACGCTACGAGAACCCCCGACCAGCACTTAACCGATCTCGAATCAGCCCGCCCGCTACTGGTACGCACCATCCTGGGCGCCCTCACTACCTGCACCAACGACAACTCGACCTGCGACCTCAACGCCTCACTCTCAGCAAGCCGACAAAGACTTATCAGCGCAGCAATCAGCGACCTAGAAGACCTCGACAACCAAATACACTCAGCCCGCAACCCCAATGACTCCTAAACGCTTCCTCGGGGCTCCCGTACACTTCACACGAAGCGCCAATAGCCCTGTTGCGTGTTGCGTGTCGCTAAAAACGAACATGTCTCTTCAAATTCGTGGCCGAGAGGTTTCCGTCGGGAGAATGAGGCTATGACACCTGCCGAAGTCGTTCTTCCCAACGGGTACCGCGAAACACTCGAAGTACTCAAAGGTCGGGTTCGGGATGCCCGTCTTCGAGCCCAGCGGACCGTCAACACCGAGCTGATCGAGTTGTACTGGCATATCGGGAGCGAGATTCTCATTCAGCGTGACCGTCAGGGGTGGGGCACCAAAGTAGTGCAGCAGCTTGCAGAGGACCTACGTGCAGAATTTCCGGATATGACCGGGTTGTCGCGTAGCAACCTGCAGTACATGCGCGCTTTCGCGGCCGCATGGAACGAAAGTTCAATTGTCCAACAGCCTGTTGGACAATTGCCGTGGGGCCACATCATCACCCTTCTGGATAAACTCAACGACGCATCCAGCCGTGATTGGTACGCGTCAGCGGCGGTTGAGTACGGCTGGTCACGGAACGTGTTGTCGAACATGATTATGAACGAGTCCATGGAGCGCACCGGGGCGGCCCCGTCGAACTTTACCCGGAGCCTTTCCCCCGCGGATTCTGAGCTCGCGCAGCAGGTTGCTAAAGACCCCTACGCCTTTGAATTCCTGGGACTGACCGGCGAGGTAGCCGAAAGAGACCTCGAGCGGGCTCTCACAGAGCGGATCGTTGACACGTTACGGGAACTCGGCCCAGGGTTCGCGTTCGTTGGCAGGCAGGTTCACTTCGACGTCGGCGGCGATGACTTCTACATCGATCTGCTGTTCTTCCACGTCGAACAGCTGCGGTACTTCGTGATCGAACTCAAAACCGGCAAGTTCCAACCCGAGTACGCCGGGAAACTGAACTTTTACGTCGCCCTGGTCGATGACCAGCTCAAACTCCCCGCACATCGGGAGACCGTCGGGATCCTCATCTGCGGTAGTAAAAATGAGCACACCGTCCGATACGCCCTAGGACGGGCAGACTCACCCATGGCAGTGTCCACCTACACCTATGAATCCCTCCCCGCGGGAGAGAAGGAGGCCCTTCCGGGAGCTGAAGAGCTCAGCGCGGCCTTCGATCAGCTCGAGGTACCCGATGGCTCGACAGATTAAGGCTGAATAGTCTTTCCCGCACTGTGGGATAGCAATACTCTGTGGCCGCGTTCCTTCCAGTCCTTACCGTGGAAGAGGACCCCGAAGACTGAAGTCCGTGCATCTCCAAAGCTAAGTGGAAGCTGATGTGTCTGCGTGTTTTTGACGGTCAAGGGGACACTACCAAATAGGTCGGAGTGGCTCGCCGGCTCTCGCCCCGGGGAACCACTCCGACCTGTATCAGCGGACGGTTTACCGCTTCGAACGGTTCCCGAGCAGCGTGAGCGATGGACATGCGTGGACCTTCACATGAAGGCTGGCAGGCATTACCGATCAATGACTCAGGCTGGCGTTGAGACCGTGCAGGGGGTTTCACTCCTCTGCAGTTCACAGTACGACGCCGGGGTGCGGTCTCATATAAGTAGTACTACTCGATTTCAAGCACTCAGCTACGTGCTTTTAGTGCAACCATGAAAGCAATGAGGGGACTGCTGAAGTTTACTTACCCCCTTCTCACGCCTCATGCGAATGCCGATAACGTTCTAATACGTCAACTCACAGTTCAGGCGATTGACGGTCCCTTCATGTGGCCCGAATCAACCTTGCTTGCTGCACGAGTCAAGTCTCCTGCGCTCTAACAGTCCTACGTTTGAGGAACCTTGTCATTGTCGCTACTCTTTAGTTGAGAATGATAATCGTTAGTAATGGGGGCGGGTGTGCGGTGAGTCTTGTCCTCGACCGATTATCCGTGCGGATCGGCGGCCGTTCACTGGTTACTGACGTGTCATTGGCTGTTGCTGGTGGCGAAGCTGTGGCCTTGTTGGGGGCATCTGGATCCGGTAAATCGTTGACTGCCGCAGCTCTAACCGGTTCGCTACCGGGCAGCGTGAGAACTTCTGGGCGGCTGACGGTTTCCGGGCGTGACACGTCTTTGGATACCAGGCGTCGCCTAGGTGTTGCGGCCATACGTCAAGACTCCTTCACCTCCCTTCACCCTTTGGTGAGGCTTGATCGTCAGCTGATCCCGGTGATCCTACGGTCAAAAAATGCTTCCACACGGTCGGCAGCACGATCCCTTGCCGTTTCGATGTTGGAAGAGGTCGGGTTCGCCGATCCGAATCGCGTTCTCAGTTCTTACCCGATGGAACTATCGGGTGGGCAAAGGCAGCGGGTGTGCATTGTGCAGTCCCTTGCATGCCGAGCCTCGTTCCTGATAGCAGATGAACCGACGACGGCGCTGGACGTCGTGTCCCAGCAACTCGTCCTTTCGGCCCTACGCCGGGCAGTAAATGAAGGTTGCGGCGTTCTGCTGATCACTCATGACGTCGCTGCGGCAGCGTCGTTGTGCTCCCGGGCTGTCGTCATCAGCGGAGGATCCGTGGTCGACGAAGGTCCCTTCGACCATTTGGCCACCAAAAACACACACCCAGAAACAGCTAAACTCATGGACGCAGCGCAGCGAACCGTGCGCCGCGAGGATATTGCTGCCGCATGATCTCGGTCCTTTCAGCACACGACATTCATCTGTCGCTCACCCGGCCTGCCCGAGCCTTCCAACGTGGCGTGGCCCAGAAAATTCTTCACGGGGTGTCTATATCAGTCCCTCGTGGTGCTGGTGTGGGGTTGGTAGGTAGCTCCGGATCCGGCAAATCGACGCTGTTGCGCACTCTTTTGGCGATGGAAGTGCCGGACTCAGGTTCGGTGGTTCTGCATGATCGCATGATCCGCCCAGGATCTTTGAAGTCCCTGAGATGGTTCCGACGAGAGGTGCAGTATGTTCCTCAGGATCCTGCGAGCAGCCTCGATCCGCGGATGACGGTCGAGCGGTTGCTGCGGGAACCACTGGTCTGCCTCGGGGTTGAGGGGAATCACTCTGAACTGATTCGCGACGCGCTTGTTCGCGTGGAGCTTCCGGGAGCGGTTCTTGATCGACGACCGTCCGAGTTGTCCGGCGGACAGAATCAGCGTGTAGCGATCGCCCGGGCGATGGTTGTTAAGCCCGCAATCTTGATAGCGGATGAGCCAGTGAGTGGGCTCGATCTTCCGCTGCGTAATCAAGTCCTGGATGTTTTACACATGTTGATCAAGAGCCAGGGGCTCGGTCTGTTGCTGGTGTCCCATGATCTTGATGCTGTTGCCTCAATCTGTACACGGACGGCTGTACTGGCTGACGGCAGGATCGTCGAAGAAGGACCGACTGACCAGGTTCTGGACTCCCCGCAGCATCCTGCGACGCGAGCACTGAATGATGCCAGAGTAGGCTGGGGCGCGCTCTCCTTATGATTGAGACCCTTCCGCCGAGGAGCATGGCCTCGGTGTCATTACTTCTGCCTACTCAACTGATCTTCAATGTTGGTTTTTACGCCGTCGTACCGTTTCTGGCCCTTGTCATGACAGACGACCTCGGGCTCGGTGCCGCTGCGATCGGGGTCGTGCTCGGGGCTCGAACCTTCAGCCAGCAAGGAATGTTCCTGCTCGGCGGAGTCATCGCTGACCATTGGGGGCCGCGGCGCAGCATTCTCACCGGTTGCCTGATCCGCGCCATGGGATACCTTGGCCTAGCACTCTCCGAAGAGTTCTGGCCCTTCCTCCTGAGCGCTGTCCTAACTGGTATTGGCGGCGCCTTCTTCTCACCCGCCGTCGAAGGGCTCTTGGGCGCACACGACCGGGCCCAGAAAGATGCGAACCCCCAGCGCCACACTCTCTTCGCGTGGCTTGTGCTGTTCGGCGAAGTCGGCGCCGTGACGGGCCCCTTGGTCGGGATCGCCCTCTTGCCCTTCGGGTTCCCCGTCGTCGCTGTCTCCGCTGCCTGCCTTTTTGTCGCTGTGGGGGTTGCGCTGTGGCTGCTCTTACCTGCAGGACTACCTACCAGCGCCGACGAAGACGACACACCTGCCGCCAAGGCGGAGCCGCGTGAAACATGGGCGTGCCTGCGTGAACGACGCTTCCTGGCTTTTTGTGCGTTTTTCAGTGTCAACCTCCTTGCTTATAACCAGTTGTATTTCGCGTTGCCTCTTGAACTCAACGAAGGCGGTACGGGAACGGGGACGCTGGCTCTGCTGTTCGTCTTGGCCTCAGTACTGACTATCGTCTTCCAACTACCGGCATCAACTCTGGCCGCCAAGGTGGGACCCGGCGTGGCCCTTCGTGCGGGTTTTATCTGCTTGGGCCTTGGTTTCAGCGCAATGGCCGTATTTGGGGTCACTGGCATACACGCAGTGCCGGGAACTCCGGCGCTTACTGGCCCGGTCATGATGGTCGTTCTTCTGAGCTTCGGACACATGCTCATCGTTCCCGCTGGAATGCAGCAGGTCCACGGTTTCGCCGGCGACCGCCCCTTGAGCGCCTTTTACGGCCTCCTCGCCAGCTTCGGTGGCTTATCTGTGCTCCTGGGCAATACCCTCGTCGGCGCATTCAGGGACTCCCTGGGCGGATTCACCGGGTGGATGTTTCTGGTGTCTCTCACTATCGCCTCTGCAATTTTCCTACCTCGTTTACTTCCACTTCACCATCAGAAAGTCCATCCATGATTGCCCGCCGTACCCGCACGTTGTCCCTTTTTGCTGTCTCAACGATTAGTTGTCTCGCCCTCACCGGATGTTTCTCGTCGGACTCTTCCGGGTCAGTGCCAGCCGCTGATGGTGACGATCGCGTATCTTTGGCGATGCTCCAGCCGCCGCGCTCCGGGCTTACCCCGCTGAGCGACGATGCCTTTAAGCTCTCTCGGTGGTCCGCAGCGGAGACTCTTGTCTCTCTAGACGATCTCGGGGAGGCTCAAGCGTCCCTGGCTACGTCATGGGAGCAGAGCTCTCCCATGGAATGGACGTTCACCATCAGGGAAGGAGTCAGTTTCCACGATGGCACACCCCTGACCGCTGAAGACGTAGCCCGCTCGCTCACCGCGGCCGCTACAGCGTCTCCAACACCACGCATCCTCGATGGCGTCGACATGTCAGCGGCCGCCGACAACGACACAACGGTCACCGTGACCACAGCCGTTGCTGACCCCCTCCTCCCCCAGCGCATGTCCAGCCCTCAACTGTCGATCCTCGCCGCAAGCGCCTACGAAGGTGACACAGTCGACCCGATCAACGCTGGCACCGGCCCGTTCGTGCTCACCGCCGTCGATGGGACGTCGGGTGCGACTTTGGACCGGAACGAGAACTATTGGGGTGAAACCGCCGCAGCATCAGGAATCGATGTTCAATTCGTCCCTGATGGGACCGCACGGGCCGCAGCGCTTCGTACGGGCACAGCCGACATTGTTGAAGCCATTCCAGTCAGTCAGGTAGCCCAGATCGATGAGGACCTCGTCTTTGAAGTACCGATGCCTCGAACGAACACGCTGTACCTGAACAACGATTCCGGGCCATTCGCGGATCCAGCAGTGCGCGCCGCCGCTAGGGAAGCCATCGATCGAGCGACTATCGTCTCCGGGGTCTACGAAGGCCGGGCCGACGTCGCCGAAGGGCTTCTCGGCCCAGCCCTGCCATGGGCTGTAGACGAACGCGACGACGACTACCAGGCAGTCCTCGACCAGCGACCCGAGGCTGCTCCGGTAGATGGGGTTCGCATCAGCCTGGGAACTTTCACCGATCGTGCGGAACTTCCTGAGGTCGCCGTGCAACTCGAGCAGCAGCTTGAAGCCGTCGGCTTCATCGTTGAACAAGACGTCCGCGAGTACCAGTACATCGAAGCCGATGCTGTCGACGGCGCCTTCGATGCTTTCATTCTCTCCCGGGCGACAGTGCTCGACTCGGGTGACCCTGTCGCCTACCTATATAGCGACTTCGCCTGCGAAGGGTCCTTCAACCTCTCCCAGTTCTGCGACCCTGCAGTCGACGAAGCCCTCGAAGAAGCTGCTGCACTTCCAGCAGGACCAGAACGCAGAAGCGCCATCATCGCCGCCGAGGCAGAAATTCTTGCCCGCGACGCCGCTATCCCCATGTTGCACGAACGTGTCATCCAGGGTGAAGCCGCAAACGTCGAAGGCGCCGTCCGTGATCCGCGTGAGCGTGCGTTGATCACCGAGGAAACCTCCGCCCGATAGTGAAACGATTCCCCACCGGAGCTCTCCTCGTCGGTCTATCCAGGACCGGGGCGCTCTTCGCCGTCGTCCTCGTCATTGGCATGCTGCCTTGGCTATCTGGGCAGAGCCCGGAATACACGGTGCTAAGAGCCCGCTACGCGGATCTGGAAGCAACCCCTGAGTCTCTGGCGATGGTCCGGGCCGAACTTGGCCTGGACCGGGGGCCCGTGGCCGTGTTCATCGATTGGTTCTCCGGAGTCCTTACCGGCGACTTAGGACAATCCTGGATTTCGAACTCTCCAGTCCTTCCTGGAACACTGGCGGCGCTGGGAGTTTCTGTCACTCTTATGATCTGCGCGGGCGCTCTTGCAGTGGTAATCGCGATTTTGTTCGCTCTACCGTCGCTTCTGCGAAGCTCGAAGGGAGCGCACCGTCGGGGATCAGGTGTCCTCGCGACGACGGCGACGTCTCTTCCAGAGTTCCTCCTGGCCTCTCTTCTTCTCGTCATCGGCGCCGTCTGGTTGGGCTGGTTCCCTCCCTCTGGGTGGCTCGGCCTGCACTACGCGGTCTTACCGTCGCTTGCTATGGGGATTCCCTCAGGTGGACTGATGGGGAAGTTGCTGGCCGACGCGATCAGCTCAGCCGGTGAGGAACAATGGGTATCGGCATGGCTATCAGCCGGATTCACCAGACGCCAAATCGCTGTCGGATTGCTCCGTCGGGCCTTACCGACCATCTCCAGCCAAGCCGCGTTAGTAGTCATCGGGGTGACCGGTGGCGCTGTAGCCGTCGAAAGGGTCTTCGCGATTCCCGGAATTGGACGCTCAACTCTGGGCGCCGCCACAGCACAGGACATCCCCACACTCCAAGCGGGCGTACTTGCCCTCCTGCTCCTGGCAATCGCCGCGGGCATCACAGCCGCAATGGTCCGCCGTGCACTCCTCGGACCAGCCGGGAGACTGGAAGTAGTCCCCGTCGCCTTTGTTCCCCCGGTTTTCCGACGCCGGGATCTCGCCGTACCCTCCACAGCAGCTTTACTTCTGACAATGATCACCGCCGCCGGGGTCTTACGCGATCCCTTCGCCGCAGTACATCCACGCCTCGCACCACCAAGCTGGCTACTCCCTTTCGGCGCAGACGCCAGCGGCCGAGATCTACTAGCCCGGGTGGGCCACGGCACTCTCTCTACGATCGGCACCGCTCTAATCGTCGTGCTGATATCCCTCATCGTCGGACTACTGATCGGGTCCCTTCCCCGCCTCGGAACCGGACCACTGGAAATCGCGAATGCCGAGCCACCCGTCATCGCAGGGATCATTGTTGCGGCCATCTCCGGAGCGTCCCTCGGAGGCGCAGCCCTGGCCGTAGCACTGGTGAGCTGGGCCCCATTAGCAGCACACACCTCAGCGTTGACGCTTCAAGCACGAACCTTGCCCTTCGTCTCAGTGCTCCCCATCCTCGGCGTAGGCCGCACCAGAACGTTCGTTCGGCACATCCTCCCGCACATCATCGGCCCCCTCATCCAACACGCCATGCTCCGGCTACCAGGTGTTGCCCTCGCACTGGCAGCCCTAGGCTTCCTCGGACTTGGCGCGAACCCGCCCAGCCCGGACTGGGGACTAGTCCTGGCCGAAGGCATGGCCTACGTCGAACGCGCACCGTGGACAGTTCTCGCACCTTCATTGGCGCTGATCCTCGCATCAGTCCTCGCGGTCTCGGCCTCAGGCCTCACTCTTCCCCCGCACCTCCATCGACGACGAGCCCAGAGCGAAACCATCCAAGCCCCCTGACGCCAATTAAGCCGTAACGACTAACTCCCAAACCAGCATTGCATAAAATCATGCATATGTGCTTATATGTAGCCATGCCCGAGGATGAACAGCTTGAAAAAGTCGCAGAGCTTTTCAAAGCATTGGGAGCCACGTCGCGTCTTCGGATCCTGACGTCTTTGGCTGCTTCGGAAGGCTCCGTGGGCTCCCTGGTTCAGGCCACTGGGTTGTCTCAACCTCTGGTATCGCAGCATCTGCGTTTGCTGCGGAGCATGAATCTGGTGACCGTGACCAGATCGGGCCGCGACGCTACCTACGCCCTGACCGATGAGCACGTAGCCCACGTCATCAGTGACGCCATCGCCCATACCGGCGAATCCCCATCAAAGAACTAGCCCGCAACGCTCACCGCGTCGCAGGCACCCATGAAGGAGAACCCACCATGTCAACCGAAATTAAAGCTGAGCACACCCTCGCCGACCACACCCACGGCTCCGCGGATTGCTCACACGAAACCGTGCAGCACGGCGACCACACCGACTACCTCCACGACGGACACCGCCACGCCGAACACGAGGACCACTACGACGAACACTAGGTCTTCACGTTCACTTTTAGTCAGCATCGATCCACCACAGTGGAGTCGATGCTGACTATCTTAAGCAGAACGACAGAGGCTACGGCGAGGGTTGCGCAGTGAGGCGCTCCGGTGGGATTACCGGTTAGTCCGGTGAATAACCAGTTCGGGTCAGCTATGCCTTTGTGGGTGTCAGGTTGATGGGCGGCCCCAACCCGATGAGAGCGTCGTGAAGGTTCGCGGGCAGCGTGTTCGTTTCCTTCGTGTCGGGGCGCCAGTGCTCGACCCAGCGGCCAAGGTCCTGTAGGCGTCCTTCACCATCGAGGCCACCCAGCCAGGCGGATCGGCCGGTAACCCCTGTTTTTCCTTTGCGGATTGCAACAGCGGCTACAGCGCCTTGAGCGCACTGCTGCAAGCACGGCGCTGAGATCAGAACCCCACCCGGGGACCGCGACACCGCGCCTGACAACCCACCATCCCCCCGGGACCGGGTCAGCGCAGCACACCGGTGACCGGAGCACATAGCAACAACAACACCAGCAGACCCATTCACTGCTTCATCGCCTTGGTCTTCACCCGATGTGAGGCTCGACATAAGCACTGGACCTGGATTGGACTGATTGCGTGCTTTTCGCCTCATCGTGACCGCCCTTACCCTTGACGGGCTTTCATTCGAGGGTTTTTCTTGTTGATGACGAAGGTCTTTCCTCGACGACGCACCACCTGGGCGCCGGGAATCTTCTTCAGGGACCGCAATGAGTTACGTACTTTCATGATGCTCCTTGATAGGTGTTCTTAGTGCTGTTCTGAGGGAAACGGGACAGGGAAGCCGATGCGCGCGGACTGCAATTCCTCATCGGTGAGGGCGCAGGCATCGAGTAGACCAGCAATGTCATCGTCGTCGAGATCATCACCAGTGAGAGCCAAATGAGTGCCACGGCATCCCTCCCCTTGCAAGAGATACGCACCCCACGGCCCCCTGTCCTCCACAGAGACGCGCGGGCCGACCCCGTGCACAGCTACACGTGAGTCCAACATTCCAGCGATCCAGACGCTGCCGCGGACAAAGCAACACCCCACAGAGATAGCGCCCAGAGCAGTTTGGAACCGCCCTGGATGCAGCGGGCGGCTGACTCGATGCTCGACAGTGCGGAACGGCTCAGATGACGAAGTCGGTGTGATGACCACCCCGGGCAGATTCCGGTTTCGTGCTTGTTCGGTACTGTGTGAACCCAGTTTCGCGACGTCCAGCCCAGCGCTGGGCACTATGTGGGCATGCGGTGCGAGCTCGTGGAGAAGATGCAGTCCACGAGCCGATAAGGCTGCGTCGTCGGGCAACAGGTCGCTGCTGGTGGTGAGGATCGTATCCGCGAAAAGCAGCTCTCCCACAAGGAATTCGCCCGGAGTTCGTGAATCCTCCGGCACTGCCGTATAACCAGACCCGAATAAAGTGTGGTGGTCCCACAACTGGTCCTCTACATCCTCCGGCCGCGCAGCCAGAGCCACCGTGTCCACGGTGAACGCTCCTGGGGCAACGGCACGTAAACCATCGATAGCGTTTTCGGCTGTTGTGCCCGGCGGAAGCCCAACAATCGCCCGGGCCTCCCCCGCGGCCGCTAACCGCAAGAGAGCCGGCGCGAGATCAAACCGGACAGTGCAACTCAGGCAACCATGCTCCAAAACCGTCGACTCACGCTCGATAAGTCGATCGTCGGCATGAACCCGGCGCATCACCACACCACCGTCCAACAAATCATGCAAAACTACCGGCACACGCGGAAACCTATCCGCCAACAACGAAGCGGCAGTATTCCGGCTCAGCACGTCAAGGGACGTGAGAATAATAAGATGCATCACCCCATTATATGAGAACCATTCTCAAATACCAATCGGGGTCTTCGATCTGCAACGCCAATAACGGGCTATTACGTCATCCCAACCTCGGGGTTAGGCTCAGAATGTATCCGGCAACCCGCTGGTGAACCATATGAAGGTAAGGAACGAGGCGACCGGTAACGAGAGCCTGAAAGCTGAAGGCCAGAAAGACCAGTCGAAAGCTGACCTGAAGAACGCTGGCGAGAACATCCAGGACGCCTTCAAGTAAGCCGACGCATCATCAGAGCGGTGGACACGACGGGTCTTCGTGCCCTCCCGTTCTCGTTTGTTCGAACTTGTCCTTCTCTACCTAATGGCGGCGTCGGTTATGCCAGCTGGCCACTGTCGCGAATGAGGCGGCAATCAGGTAGCAGAAGATGGCGATTACCACGATGGCTGCTCCCGGCGCGAAGTCACCGTAGTAAGAAGCTGCGAGACCGAGGATCGCGCTGAGTGCACCGATGCCGGAGCCAATAGCTAGTGTCGCCCGGTAGCTGGTCGCGATTTGCGCGGCGGCGGCCACGGGGACGACCATCATCGCTGAAATCAGCAGCAGCCGGGTATCGGGGAGAGCCGGTTGCGGCGGAACCAACCCACCTCACCCTCCACCCCGCCCTTCTCATGGGCCCCGTCAATGCCGGGCTGGCAGTAGAACGCGTCGAAGCCGTAATGGGAGCGGAACAACACCCACCGATCGTTCTCAACCCGCTGCCGTCCCTGCCCGAACACCACCGCGGTGACCGCACTGGTCAAGTTGTCGTAGCGGATGTGCTTGGTCGGGATGCCGCCCAGCACGGTGAACGCCTCGATATGACCTTCGAGGAACGCCTCCTGCGGGATGAACACCTCGACCCGGCGGCCGGCCTCCACATCGATCTGCGCCCGCCGGACCCTGACGTAGTCGCGCACCGTGGAATACGACAGCTCCTCGGCCCCGTGCTCGTCGATCAGCCGGGCCAGAATTCTCCGGGCGGTATGGCGTTGCTTCCGCGGCGCCGTCGTGTCCTCCAGGAGCATCGCGTCGATCGCCGGCTTGAATCCGTCCAACCGGGGTGCACTGCGCACCGGCACCTTCCGTGACGGCGGTACGGGACTCGCCAGGGCCTGCCGGACAGTGTCCCGGCCGACCTGATAACGCTTGGCAAGCTCACGGATCGATAGACCCTCGACCCGGGCGTCTCTACGAATGTTCGCGAACAACTCCATGCGCACCCTCATCCGAACCTCCACGGCCTCGTCCCATCACGTGGGAACAAGACTGGGGGTGGTCCCGAATCAAACCGTCACAACGATCCGGCGAGTCACAGGGTGGTCCTGAATCAAGCCGTCCTAGTGGTCCTGAACGAGGCTGTCATAATCATCCCGGGCCGCACGGGCCCGGGTGGGCCAGACGCGCCGGTGGTAGAACTCGGTTTTCAGGGTCGCGAAGAAGCTCTCTGCCATCGCGTTGTCCCAGCAAATACCGGTCAATCCCATGGAGCGGGTGATCCCGTTAGCGGCGGCGAACTCAGCGATCTGCGTTGAGGCGTACTGGGCCAGTTCAATCGGTCGTTGCAACACCGGGCTGTTGGAGCGAGCTTAGCTGCTCGGCAAAGACTTCAGCCGGGGTTTTCCAGTCGAGGACTTTACGGGGCCGGTTGTTCAAGGTCAGAGCGATGGCTTCGAGGTCCTCGGCAGTCCACCTGGAGAGGTCAGTGCCTTTCGGGAAAAACTGGCGCAACAGCCCGTTGGTGTTCTCATTCGTGGGTCTCTGCCAGGGTGAGTGCGGATCGGCGAAGAACACCTTCGTTCCAGTGCTGAGAGTGAACTGGGCGTGTGCGGAGAGCTCTTTCCCTCGATCCCACGTGAGGGTCTTGCGGAGCTGTTCGGGCAGCTTGGTCATCGAGACCGTAAGCCCGGCGTTCATCGCCACGGCACCGTAGCCACCGAGCGAGGGCCCGTTCTTCACGGCCTGTCTATCAGCCCAGCCTTCCAGCCTGGGCAGATGTACCAGGATTGTGGAGCGGCTGCTGCGCTCGATGACCGTGCCGATCGCGGATCGTCCGGTTCCGATGATCAGATCACCCTCCCAGTGGCCCGGTACCGCACGGTCTTCGGCTTCGGCGGGGCGTTCGCTAATGAGGACCTCCGCGGTGACATGGCCTTGGGGTTTACTCTTCGATCGAGCTCGAGGTTCCCGCAGCGCACGGCCGGTGCGCAGGCAGGTGACCAGCTCGCGCTTGAGCGCGCCACGACCCTCGATGAACAGCGATTGGTAGATGGCCTCGTGACTAATGCGCATCGACTCATCATCCGGGAAATCGACGCGGAGCCGGTGGGAGATCTGTTCCGGACTCCAAGCTGTCGACCATCGCCTGTCCTGCCGGTGCGGTTTGTTCAGCCCCTTCCAGGCCGGTGTCGCAGGGCCAGCGACGACAGTGCCGTCGTGCCGGCGGATGACCCCAGCGAGCCGTTCCTGAACATACTCACGCAACCTCGCATTGTCCGCGAGTTTCGCGGTCTTCGGGCGCTTCGCAGCCTGTTGCGCCTTCCACTGCGCCACCAAGGCCCGATAGAGATGCTTCCCGCTCCTCGTAGCCGCGTTGCGACGCAACTCGCGCGAGATCGTTCCAGGGTCGCGGCCAAGCCGCCGCGCGATTTCACGCACGCCGACCTCCCGGGCTCGCAATAACGAGATCTCCTCACGCTCAGCGAAGGACAAGTAGCGGCCCGTAGGCTCGTCAAGACTGATCGGCGGCATGCCGCCAGCGTGACGGAACCACCGCGACGCGACCGGCCACGACACACCGAGCGCCTCCGCAGCTTTGACGGTTGTCACCCCAGTAGCGATCAAACGCCAAAACTCCCGCTGCACCGCACGAGAGGGCTCTGGCCTGCCCGGCGAACGCATCGGCGGACGTAACGCCCGATCCGCCGCCCACTGCCGCCGCGCGCCCTCCGGAGCCTTCCGCAACTGCTTTCCACCGCGTCCCATCGCGAACCTCCATAATCGAGGTGTTGCGACGACCAATTGAATTCACC